>JABHYP010000098.1 GCA_018656855.1 Candidatus Latescibacterota bacterium
CAACACCATGAACTCCTCGCAATCACGTCCTCCCATCGCGCCGGATGAAGCTCCGACAACCTTGACATCGAGGCCGGCACGTCTGAAGATTTTCAGGTATGCTTCACGCTGCAGACGGTAGCTTTCGTCGAGCCCCTCTTGGGTGGCGTTAAAAGAGTATGCATCTTTCATGAAGAACTGCCTGACACGCAGGAGGCCGGAACGTGGGCGCACCTCGTCTCTGAATTTGGTCTGAATCTGATACCACATCTGGGGCAGGTTGCGGTAGGATTGAATGTCAGTTGCGGCTATCTCGGCAAATACTTCTTCATGAGTCGGCGCAAGGCACATCTCACGTCCCTTCCTGTCCCTGAGGCGGAACATGTCATCACCGAAAGTTTCCCAACGTCCGCTCTTTTCCCACAGTTCGCCGGGAGAGAGCACAGGCAGATAAAACTCCTGGCAGCCGATTGCATCCATTTCCTCACGGATAAGCGCCATAATATTCTTCAGAATCTTCCATCCCATTGGAAGTATGGAATATACACCTGCTGCATGCTGGCGGATAAGACCCGTTCTCAGCATCATCCGGTGGCTCGGAATTTCGGCTTCTCTCGGAATTTCCTTCCTGGTAGGTACAAAGTATTTCGATATTCGCATTAATTATTACTCCATTTAATTTTGTGATAAAGCATAAGGTGCAAGGCAGAAGGCATAAGGCACAAAAAGAGGTAAAGAATTATGTTATTAAAGCTCTTTAACCATCTCAATAACGCTTTTCAGTTCACCACGAATCTCTTCCATCTCGGATTTATTAATTTCAGGTTTCTTTTCAGGGCTGTCCAGGGGCAGAGGAAGCTGTTCGTGAATAATCTCACGATCTGTTTTTATACGTTTTCTCGCTCCCTCAATGGTAAACTTCTCTTCGTAAAGAAGATGTTTTATAACACGGATGATTTTAATGTCACGTTCGGTATAGGCGCGATTTCCAGCCCTGTTTTTACGCGGTCTGAGAACAGAAAATTCGCTTTCCCAGAACCTGAGAATGTGTGATTTCAGACCAAGCATGTTTGCAACATCACTGATGGAGTAATAACGGCGTTTTTGTTCTTCTTTCATTATTCAATCCCCGTTCAATCCTGAGTAAGCTTTGTTGTTTAAACTGGATATGCTAATTATTTTTATTTTCAATAACAGCAATTTTATATGCAGAGTTTTAACCATTCGCTATTTTTCAAAGTGATGTTCAGATTTTCTGTCACGTGACATCAGTTCAGAAACAGCGTCTTTTGCAGAAATATCTCCGAACAGGACTTTGTAAACCTTTTCCGTTATCGGCATATCAATATTATGGCGGCAGGAATATTCATACACCGCCTTTGTGGTCGGAACACCCTCGGCGACCATGACCATTTCATCGAGTATATCCTCAAGTAAGCGTCCTTTACCGATTTCCTCGCCGAGGTGACGGTTGCGCGAATGTCCGCTGAAACAGGTGGTTATAAGGTCGCCAATACCTGAAAGGCCATTGAACGTTTCCGGCTTCGAGCCTAGAGAAATACCGAATCGTTTTATTTCAACAATGCCTCGTGTGATGAGCGCGCTCTTTGCGTTGGAACCGAATCCTAGCCCGTCGTTCATTCCTGCGGCTATGGCGATAATGTTTTTCAGCGCTCCTCCGAGCTGGATACCGCTTATATCATCCGATGTGTATACCCTGAACCTCGGAGTCATGAAAACATCCTGAATTATAAATGCAGCTTCCGAATCAAGTGAGGCCGAAACGATGGTTGTCGGCAGCTTTCGAGATACTTCTGAAGCTATACAGGGCCCGGACAAGGCAACCATTCTGCGGCCTTTAATTTCGCTGGCGATCACATCTGTCATGGTTATGAGAGTATCATGTTCAAGCCCCTTGGAAAAAGAAACCAGGATGGCGTTTTCAAAAAGCGCACCGCAATCTCTTAACAACCTCGCTGTCTGGCGCATCGCAGATGAGGGAATTACGAAAAGGATAATTTCCGCACCGTCTACTGCTTCACCTAAAGATGAGGTTACGGTAATCGCTTCAGGCAGGGTGAACCCCTTCAGGTAGGTTCTGTTTTCGCGGTGCGCAATCATATCACGGGCAAGCTGTTCCTTATACTCCCAGAGACGAATCTGATGGCCTTTTTCGTAGAGCAAAAGCGCCAAAGTGGTTCCCCAATTCCCTGCGCCCATGACTGTAATTATCATTCTTTTCCCCGTTTACCGAAGTGATTCTCTTCTCCCCTGAGAAGCTTAGAGATGTTAGTCCTGTGTCTAACGATGACTATTATTCCAATGACCGCCGCAGTTATACATATTGGCAGGGATAGGTTATCTCTCACAAAC
>JABHYP010000099.1 GCA_018656855.1 Candidatus Latescibacterota bacterium
CAAAAACATAAATAGTTTTATCAGCAAAATAAGATGTGGCAGCCAGTTTGCTTCCATCAGGCGCGAGTGAAATGGAACCCCAATTCCCGCTGTTATCGAGCATGATTTCCTCATTTGTATCGAGTCTTATCATTCTTAAATTGTTTGCGCTATCGACAAAGAACAGTATAGAACCATCCTTACTAACAGATATCGGGCAGCTTCCATTTGTAAATACTTCATTTCTTGTGGGGAAAATCAAATCCCCTTCACCGGATGAATCAGTATTTACCAGTGCCAGCAAATTCTGGTTTTCGGATTCATACACAAAAGCGATGAACTGCTCACCTTCGGCAGGCAGAATGTCTTCAGGTATCTCCGAGGGTTTATCATCAATGATCCCTACTTCATCGAAAGCGTTTTTTACCGCCGAAACTTCTGCTGATTCATTTCCGAAAAGGTCTGTCGCCGATTGTATTGCTGCAAGGCGCATATCAATAAATTGTGATTTGGGCGTTAAATATCGACGATCAAGTATCGTGTACCATATCCGGGCGGCTTCCTCTCTCCCGATTTCCTGTGCTGTTAAAAAGAATGCATGTGATGGTATACTCATGTTGATGTGGACTCCGCCGTAATCGTTATTAAGGCTCATATTCCGATAATCGTCCATATGGGCGGGAAGCCCGTAAAGTCCGGGGTTTTCAAGATCACGCATTCCCCCGTTAATAATATCCTCTCCCATTATCCAATTCGGATCGACCACTGCTGCCATCGCATCGGCAAACGCTTCATTCAGCGCACCGGATTGAAATTTATATTCCAGCCCAACAGTATACTCGACCACACCGTGAGTCAGTTCATGCGCCACAACGTCCAGCGCGGCGGCAAACGGAAGAGCATCTCCGAATGCAATGTATCTTCCGCTCCAGAAAGCGTTATTTAATGTACTGCCGTCAACGGAATAATGAATAACAACAGGCAAATCGATACTTTTGCCGTCCAGTCCTCTGCGGTTATGATTTTCAAGATAATAATCAAAAACTACCCTGGCATTGCTGTGAGCGGATACCGCTATACTGTCAGCCCATGTGTTATCAAGTGATGAGACAATACTGACCTGGCTATCTCTATTTATTACTTCTCCTTTCGCATCATAGGTATAAATAGCCGCTTCTAAATCAGCCATATAAAACATTTCCTCATGTTCAGCCACCATGAAAGTACGTTCCTCGCCAAGGGCATCTCTCGCGGCAGCAGTAATTGGGGATTGGTAGTCGGTGTCATTATATTTTTCAATAATATCCCCGGTCTTTACATCAATGAAATAATTCCATTGATCTTTCAGGTTGGGTCGTATAAAAACATGCCAGGCAAGAATGCCGAGACGGCTTTCCGTTTCTGGCAGTATTACGATTTCAGCACTCGGACCGTCATATGAACAAATTGTTTTTATAAAATCATCCAGCTCCCGGATTTCGGTCACAGTTAAAAGGTCTTTGATGGCTTTATCAACAGCATTATTTTCATTCACTCGAATGTCGTTTACATCAAGTCCCGCTGGAGTTGGTGAATAACGGCCGTTCACTGCATAAGGCCTCCCGGAACTTTCAAGATGCACTACGACACGGTTTCCCCATACCGGTACACCTCGATACATTTGAGCAAACATGATGTGCTTCTTCTCATCACTACTTTTTGTCTCACTAATGAGCTGTAACTCATCCAGTGGTTTTTCAAGTCTGAAAATATCATTGTTTGCGTTAATAAATTGTAAAGCTATTTCCTGTGAAGATGCACCGGACAAATACTTTCCGGCATATCGGGAGAGTTTTGAAACAGCGCTTTGATCCATGAAAACGGGCGTTCCATTTAGTTTATTTCGATGGAATGTTAGATCGGAACTTTTACGACCTGCATTATGGAAAGATCCGGTTTTCTTCGCAGAACCGATCATATCGACCGCGTTACGGAGCCGTTTTCCTAACGAAGACAGTTCAGCTTGATTAAGTTTTTTTGAGATCCCCGCAGAAACAGATGATTTCTGCAGACGTTTTTGCGGTAAATACGCCCACGAATTATTCAAACCTTCCACAGAAAATATGAAAAAGGTGACCAGAATAATTCGCAAACAACAACGCAGAACAATAAAAACATATTTTACGCAATTTATTATCGTTGAATATCTTACTTTATTTTCCTCAATCATAAGTTTATATCCATATCTACAGCTTTGATTTATTTCATCTTATTGGCATACGCTGTCACAATTCTTTTATTTTAACACTGCGAAACCATACAGGATCACCATGATCCTGTAAACCGATATGGCCTTCACGGGAAAAATCTTTCAGAGCTTTTTTAAACTTATTACCGGTACCATCAGGATTTTTTCCGGGTGTATCCCACCTATCGATATCCATATTCTCGATGATATTTACTCCGTTCAAAGTTACACTTATAAAATTGTCGTTACAGGTAATGATGACATGATTCCATTCACCGGCAGCTTTTTCAGCATACGAAGCGGGGGCCAGAAGATCGTAAAGGGCTCCGCAGTCGTTTTTCAGTGGCTGCTGGCTGTGTGGAGTATCGTATATCTGCATCTCGACACCGGTCTGTACCGGGTCTTTTAAGTCTGCCGTACGAAAAAATATCCCGCTGTTTCCCCCGGGGCTGATCTTGAATTCGCAGTCAAGAACGAAATCTCCATAACGCTCTTTCGTCCAGATATAACCCTTACCGCCAAAAGTCAAAACACCGTCAAGGAGTTTTCAACCAGTTGTACTTTTCATGTAATGAAGTATTTTCATAAGAGAATTTACGTTGCCTTGTTTAGAGATTAAAGA
>JABHYP010000100.1 GCA_018656855.1 Candidatus Latescibacterota bacterium
CTGGTAAAGGAATGCGGAGTGCAGATCAGTATTTCCCCGCCCCAGACAGTGCCATCCTTTCCATATCCGGAACCATCCATCGACAAACCAATTACAGGGCCGCTGTTCCCATGCTCTGCCAGAACACCGGCAATGTGGGCATGATGGTGATGAACTCCGACAGCCCCGTAATGCATTTCATCGAGATCCCCTATCATTTTCTTTGCATATTTCGTGGAAAGATAGTCAGGATGAAGGTCATACGCAAATAAGTGCGGCCGCAGATCTAGAATTTTCATGAAATGTGTTGCCGCCTCGTGGAAAAAGCCGAGTGTGGGGATATTCTCCAGATCCCCTATGTGCTGGCTCATGAAAGCATTATTTCCATTTACAATGCACAGTGTGTTTTTCAGCTCTCCGCCAAAAGCCAGTACAGGAATAGCGCGATCCGGCAGGAAAACAGGCGACGGAGCAAATCCGCGTGACCTCCTTATGAAAGAAACCTCAGTATCATAACATCTCACAACCGAATCATCGCAGCGGACAAATATATCACGGTTGTGCAGAAGGAAAGCATCGGCAATGTTACCGAGTCGCTCCAAAGCTTCATCATTGTCTTTACACACCGGCTCTTCGCTCTTGTTGCCACTTGTCATCACTAGGGCATGGAAGGCCGTAATATCACTTTTGAAACTCCCCCCGGCCTCCGGATGATAGAAGAGAAGATAATGCAGCGGTGTATACGGGAGCATGATACCGAGATACCCGATGCCGGGCGCAACCGAGTCTGCAATGTACTGAATATCTCGATTATTCTCACAGCGGCTGGCAAGTACTATCGGGCGTTCAAAGCTATTCAGAATCCGTTCTTCCGTTAATCCCATCAAGACAAGTTTTTTTGCTTCGGAAAGCGAACCGACCATCAGCGCAAGCGGTTTTTCCTCGCGGCTCTTTTTTCTGCGGAGACGTTTAACTGCCTCATTGTTAGTTCCATCGACTGCAAGGTGAAAACCTCCGAGCCCTTTGATAGCTACAATTTTCCCCTGACGCAGATAATCGATAGCGGTGACAACAGGGTCGCCGTTGATTGATTTCCCACAGCCGTTCACCAGTTCAAGGCGAGGACCGCAAACCGGACACGCATTCGGCTGTGCATGGAACCGTCTGTTTCCGGGATCGGTGTACTCGCTAAGGCAACTGGGACACCTGGTGAAATCAGCCATGGTTGTGAAAGGGCGGTCATAGGGCAGCTCCTTCATGATTGTGAACCGCGGGCCGCAATTGGTACAGTTGATAAAGGGATAGAGGTATCTTCTGTCCTTGGTATCGAAAAGCTCACTTTTGCACTCTTCACAGGTGCAGGCTTCAGGCGGGATAAGCGTTTCAGGATGTCCGTCTCTTACGCTTTCACGTATTTCAAAATCGCGGTATATTTTTTTGTTTTCTGCTTCGGGATCGTGTCGAATTACACTTCTCTCAAGTGATACTATTTTTGAAAGCGACGGAGGCTTGAACATGAGATCCTTCACAAACTTGTCAATCGCTTCTTTTTTGCCTTCAATCTCGATAGTAACACCTTTCGGTGTATTTGTTATGTACCCACCGAGGGAACCGGTTTTCGCAAGGTTATACACAAACGGGCGGAATCCAACGCCCTGCACCATGCCTGTTACTTCTATACATTCCATCATGTTGCCGTTATCAGGCATTGTATTATTCAACCTTCGCGGAAAACGCCTCTGAAAAGTAACCGGTTAAAGAGTCTATGCCTTCCCCGGTTTTTGCCGAGGTTACGAATACAGTTATATTCCGGTTTATTGATTTGGCATTATCAACCATTTTTTTAACGCTTGCATCGACATACGGTTCGAGATCGGCTTTCGTTACAACAAGCACATCCGCCGATACGAAAGCTGCGGGATATTTGAGCGGCTTTTCATCACCCTCGGTTATACTGACAACTATCAGCCGTTGATCTTCGCCGAGATCATATGCGACCGGACAAATCAGATTCCCTACATTCTCGATGACGAGAAAATCAAGCTCTTCGAGAGAGAAATTCGGGAGAACATTTTTTATCATCTCAGAAGAAAGATGGCAGCTTCCGCTGGTTTCGATCTGAACAGTCGGAATATTCAGTGCAGCAATACGTTTCATGTCATAATCGGTTTTGACATCTCCCTCGATAACTCCGCACCGGCCTTTTTTGCTCAACAAGGGCATCGTTTTTTCGAGAAGCGTTGTTTTTCCGCTGCCGGGAGATCCGATTAGATTCATGCACCACAATCCATTGCTGTTCAGCTCTGCGCGGATATCTTCAGCGATACTTTCATTTTTTTTAAGAATTTTACTTTTCAGCTCTATTTTCGACATGGTAGCCTCTTTCCGTACAAGCATTCACTTCTTATCGGTAGATATGTCAAACGATGTGATTTCGAGCTCTCTTCCCGAATCGAACTCAAGGTTTCGTGAACCGCATGTACTGCATAATGGTGTGCTGATTTTATCGGTTCTTTCCCCGCAGTCAAGGCATTTGACCGATACCCGTATTGTATTTATTATTAACTCGGAACCCTCGACAGGTGTTCCTTCCGCCGCAAAAGGGAATACCAGCCGCAGTGACTCGGGATCAACTCCCGAGTAGTCGCCAACCGCGACAACAACAGACTCAACAGAAGAGCCGGAATAGTCTGCAAGATGCCCGACCAGTATCTCTACCATTTCTTCGGCTATCGACAGTTCATGCATTAGTTTTAGTAATTTAAGATTTTGTTTGTTTCTGTCAGATATGCAAATAGTTAAAAGCTTAACGTATTAAAATCAATTTGACTATGAAATCAAAGAATTTTTTTAAAAATGAACCGTTTTAAAAGACTCCCTTTTTGCGTAACAAAAAATTTTATTATGTGGTGGGAAATACTTCCGAATGCTGTGTCGAACCTCAAAAAAATTGTGCTTGGCGATGAGCAGTAAATCCATATAACCTATCTGAGCTGAATATGATCTTTCATTTAAAATTTTATGAATACTGGAAAAAAGACATCTAAGGTAATGTTTTTTATTGTGCCAAAACCATGAAATTTCACAGCATATTTACAAAAAATATTTTTTTGAAAATAATTTTTTTTTACTTGCATTTTCATTTTCATTATTGTTATTTTCACTTCAATTTTATTTTAAGTTGCGCAAATCTTATATTCCAGCTCAAGAATTCCAATAAATTTATACTCTTGGATTTCGAAACGAAAGGTTATGATAAAGAAGTTTCATTTCTCAGGAATTGAATACCCTCTTCAAAGTGAAATGAAACTATATAAGTGAAAAATAATTATCTTTGAAATCACAACATCCGGTATGTCCAATAAAACGTGCGGTCAAAATATATTGACCGCATGTTCTGGTTTAGGGATACTCTACTAAACAGATGGGAATAGTGGATGAGTAATAAAGGCACATTTTTTTAAGCAACTGCATGGGAGTTTGTTTTACTTTGAATTTTATTTTTATTACCCGATAAAATGTAATTCTATAAAACTGTTCCTCTTTATCATGCGATTGGTTAAATGGCGAAAGCCAAAAAACATAATACGAGCAAAGCGCTTGTAATAGGCGGCGGTATTGCCGGTGTTGCAGTGTCTGTGAAGCTTGGTCTGTCCGGAATTCCGGTTCTCCTCATAGAGAAGACAAGTGAAATCGGCGGACATGCGAAAGAAATGGGCTGTAAAGCCACAGACGTATGTTTGCGATGTAATGTGTGTGTCGCAAATGAAATTTTAAGGTCAGCCGCCAACTCTCCAGCAATTACTCTTTATACATCCACCGAAATCTTCGATATCCGTGAAGGCATTAACGGAAGCCGGTTTCAGGCTATACTTTCGCATAATAAAGCCCCGAAAAAAAGCAAGTCCGGAGAAAATCCCTGTCATGACCGGCTCATGTCATCTTTTACCGCTGAACCGAATGGTAACGGACAAACTGTGGTCGACATTGATTCAATAATTATTGCCACAGGGTATGAGCCTTATAATCCTCTTGAAAACAGTTCCTACGGATATGGCAGTGTGCCGAATGTCATTACCGGAATGGATGCCGAAAAACAGCTTGCAGAAAAACAGAAAATCCTTCGTGTCTCGGACGGCACAATTCCCGAGCGAATTGCTTTTATCCAGTGTGTCGGCTCAAGAACGCAAGAAATATATCGTGCAAACGATTATACGGA
>JABHYP010000101.1 GCA_018656855.1 Candidatus Latescibacterota bacterium
AAGTTGCCAGCGCAGAGAAAGGCGAGCAGATCATCACTCATGCTTCAACCTGGCTTGCTCAAAAATTACTTGGCATGATTGGCTGAACACATCTTCTCTGCGTTCAAATCTTTACCAGCTCCTCTATCATAAAAGGGCGCTGCTGTTCAATACTGCATCGTGCTGCAATGCCGATCATGATTGACAGGGCGCCCGCTCTGCTTCCCGCAGTCTGGCCGAGAGGATCAGGCAACGGTCCCCTGAAGATCATGCCCTGCATCCTTTGATCCGAACCCCAGTGGCCGCCGCATCCGACAGTCATTGTCCTCGTATTTTTGAAATTCAGGGTGATCCTTATGTCGGCAAGACCATTGACATCCCAGGGCTGGCGGTGGTATTCCTGCTTAAATTAATTCTTTTATTGGTAAATACCATATAAAGACACTCCATTTCTCAGAATATTTTTTATTTCATTCATCAGGGATCCTTGCTCCTAAATGAACTACCCCGACCCAAGGGTCGAGGAATTCTTTCGATTAAATCTATAGACAGTATATATAACAGGTAACTATGAATGTATATCAAAACATCTTTCCGGTTGTCAGCGAGGATTATCAAAACATAAGCAGGTAATTCACCTTAAAAATAGCCGTGTTCATGATTGTATCGAACTCATTCTCTTCATCCCAGATCTGATTATATACGATATATATATCGCTTCCGATTTTTGGTATAAAATGGATGCGGAAATTCATGTTAACATCATTTAATTCGTTATTATATTGTACAAGAGTGCTCGATGTGAGTCGTGTGGAAATGTTTGTTTGAAAACGTGCTCCTATTTCCTTTGTTTGAAAGCTTTCGGCGCCGTTATCCACGTCAGAGTAGATAAAATCAGGTGTTACCGAAAAATACTTGTTGAGTTTGAAGTTGCACGATCCTCTATAATACATCCTGTCACCGAGATAGTAGCCTCCGCCAACAACCATTATATCTGCTGAAACAGTTCTGCTTTTATTCCCTACATAGTGAGTCATCCAGTGCCAATATTGTCGCGCGCTTTTGGGGATGACAATATTTCTGAAGATGTTGAAGTCATAATCGTAATATCGGTAATGGTTATGAATTTCGAAAACGATTCTATCATCGGTTTCAAATTCTATTCCGAGCGGGCAGATTTCAAACGTGCGATCAAAAAGTTTGCTGCCGGTATCAGTAACATGCGTATAGGTAAAGGGTTTAAAAATGAGCTTCTTTACATATGGTATATCAACACGAGGTGTATACGCAAAGACCCCCATGTAATTCTGGATACCGGATCTTTTCATAAAACCGATTTCAGGATTAAAATTCTCGCCGATACCATGATAACTAAGATGAGCCTGTACAATATCATTCGGGAAACTGAGGGCAAACCTTCCTGCTATATTACCGCCGCTTAAACCGGGTGTATTAGATGCTGCGAAGTAACCCTGCGCCGAAAAATTCTTGTTTTTAAGAAATGAGTTTGTATTATAGGCAAAGTCAACAGCGGCAACATGATTTATTTTCTTATTGAGGAATCGGTCTTTCTTCTCTAAACCCGTGAGAGCAATATCGGGTTTATCTGATCTGTTGACCATAGTTCCGAGAAATCCAATATAAGACTGCTTCAGAACATCCCGTTTGAGCCGCATTACAGTATAATTGGCTGATGGATAGAAATTTTTTGTGCCGGTTGAGGTAACCACAGTTTTCTCTTCGGTCTGCATATTCATAACACCGATACTGTATTTTTTTGTTTTTCCTGACAGTTTTACCCCCCCAAGAATTGGAACCTCCTGCCTGTCGGGATCAGGAGTAATTCCGATACGGCGTGAATAGTACATGTTTATTCCTTCTTCCTGTGAGTAATCTTCAGAATCTCCCTGAGAGAAATTAAAGATTTCAGCGCCTTCGAGAAAGAATCCCCGTTTCTCAGGATACTCCAGGCTATAGCGGGTAAGGTTAATTTTTTCTTTATCACTTTCAACCTGTGCAAAATCAGTTTTCGTCGTTACATCAATTGTCAGGTCCGATGTCAAGGGGTATTTCAGATCAAAACCGTATTTAAGCTTATCATTTATATCAATGTTTTTTTCTTTCTCGAAGGCGCTGAGAATATATGGGATAAATTCTGTCTTTTTGCCGCGTTTTATATTAGTGAGTCCGGTCAGTCTACCGGCCTTAGAAACTTGCAGGATGCCATCGTCTCTTTTCCATGCTGTCCAGAGAACTTGCTCGTTCTTACGCCGGATTCTTCGCTTGAAATTGATTCCCCATTCATGGGATTCAACATCGGGAAATCTCAGTGAAAGAAATGGAATCACAATCTCGGCACACCATCCCTCAGCCGTTATTCGTGCTTTTACGTCCCATAAGCCATTCCAGTTAGTATTGTATTCTTTAATATTTTTGATAAGAGCATCCAAACGGGCTCCGTTTGGATTGACACAAAACAGGTAACCGGTTCTATTGTCATTGAAAGTATCGATAACAATGGTTACATTGTCATCATTTACCATTTCACCGTCCCACATGAGTTCATTGTGTACAATTTTATCCGGTTCGTTGTCATAGCAAATAATACCGATATAGAGGTTGTTTTCATTATAAAGGACTCTCACTTCGGTTTTTTCGGTTGCAGGTCTGCCTTCATCGAGTTCACGCTGGGTAAAGTCGCTTATCACTTCCGCTTTTTTCCAGGCAGATTCCCTTAGGAGGCCATCAAGCTTAATCGGAGAGGGCGTTATAACAGCATTTATGGTTTTTTCAACCTGTGAAGAGGCAGACGTTGAAAAGAGTAGTGCAAGTAAAAAGATTACGCTAAAAATAATCTTTAATAATACTGTGTTGTTCATAAGGTAAGATTCTACAGTACGGTCGTTAATTTTTTTCACGTAAATACCTCAAAAAGATAAAATGCATGGAAATATATCAAATAATTGACATAACTATTATACTACTCCAAGTGAAAGTCAAATAAAAGCTTAACTCTCATTAATGACATTTTTTGATATCATTGTGATTGTGATTAAACACATGGACACTTCATATTGTGTTGCCTGACGGGTAACCAGTCTCGCGGCTTTGGCTCTATGCATGTAGTGACTTTGGGCGTTTCGTCAGAGTGTTCGGGTGGCGCGACTTCATTGAGATAGTCCCAGTCTCCCTTAAGGTTTCCTGGAATGTTTTCAACCGTATATTCTACTACCTGCGCCAATCCCTAAATGCTTCATCCACTTTACTGCAATTCATTTTTCCCGGTGAGCCGGCTCAAGATCATCCAAGGCTGTATTATCTCCACGTTTGAAAAGTCCCAGCCAGTTTACACGTGATCTACCCCCATTTTTATTGAGGGCAATGTCATATTACTCCTTATTATGTCATTCCTGAACCTGATAGGTTATGTTGAGATGTAGTGTATCAATTTTTCTTCCCTCTTCTAAAAAGAATGGATATTGGTAAGTTTTACCGCAATTCTATTTCATATATTTCTCAAGTCTTTATAACGTGGATTTTCATCATATAAATATCTCAATAACCTCGATTTAGCCTTTTTCACACATGGCAGCCCCTAACAAGAAAAAAATTATTTGCTGGCAGCAGAAAGAATTTCGTAAAATCTATGCGCAACAGGTTTTTCCTCTCCGGTTACCATCGTAACTGGAATAATGCGATTGCCGGCAGACGATATACGTGGCACCCCGTTCTCTAATTGACTTGTTACTTCACGTGGTGTTATTTTGACACTGTTCTGATCCCAATTAATCAGCAGTTTTGGATAATAATTTGAACGCCCCTGAGGGAGTACTATTTCAGTTGTAACTGTTGGGATTCCTTCCAGTTTACCGGCAATATAATTAAGCATTCTTTCCCACTCTTTCCACTCGGCATCGTGGTCACGTTTGACCCAGGCGTCACATGCGGCAAGGACTCCCAGTATTTCTTCCTTCCCCACTTTCATTGGGCGGCCAAATCCACCATTCGGCGCCATATTTCTGGCAGCGGCCTGTACAAGGTCTTTTCGTCCGAGAAGCAATCCCGTGCATTGTGGCCCGAAAAGGTGCTTGCCGCCGCTGTAGGCGACCAGATCGACACCGGCCTTGATATATGGATTGGGGCAGTCGAAACGTTCAGCGGATGCATCGACCAGTAAAGGGATATCATGCTTTTTCCCGATACGAACCATATCTTCAAGCGTAAGGCTTTCACCTCTTTCGCCATCGAGACTCCTTCCGAGCACAAATATCATGGATGTCCGGCTATTAATTGCAGCTTCCATCTCTTCGAGCGTATCTACTTCGATAATTTTCACTCCCACCATACGTATAGAGCGATCAAACCCTGTTCGATGATTGGTAGGAATGATACACTCGTTTTTCATGCCTCTGGTATCGGGG
>JABHYP010000102.1 GCA_018656855.1 Candidatus Latescibacterota bacterium
ATATGGGAACAACGCCACAGATGATGGCCTGGATAATGGATACCTATAGCATGACGGTCGGTTACGCTGTTCCGGCTATTGTAACCGGGAAACATGGTGCAGGGAAAATTGTCGTCATGCCTGTTTCGGGCCTCTGGCGTTGGAAACTCATGATGGAGGGAGCGGGAAAGGAAAGCGCATTTTTCACATCGTTTATCCTGGGGACATTGCGATGGCTCACCTCCGGCGCCGAGACAACACCGTTATCGATTACCACAGACAGCCGGTCATATCTCAGCGGTCGGGAAATTGTTTTTACGGGACGGCTTTTCGACAATATTTATATGCCTGTATCAGGTGCAAGGATTCATCTCGAAATCGACAATAATCCGGCTTCGAAGGTGTTTCTTGAGGAGACATCAACTGCTGTGTACACTGGAAAAATCAGAAGCATGGAACCCGGAGAACACATTTTCAATGCTGTCGCTTTTATCGGGGATACGCGGTTTGCCGAAAGCTCCGGTGTATTCAATGTAGAACAGTTCTCGCTTGAAATGCTCGATTCATCACCTGATCCGGACCTTCTCGGAACGATCGCCGCACGTACCGGAGGAATGAGTGTAACCTCATCAGGCATCGATTCCGTTCTCAACACCCTGGAACCGCGATTTAACACCGAACGCAGCCAGAAAGATCACCATCTGTACCTGAGTGTTTTCATGCCGTCACTGATAATTATTCTGCTCGCAGTTGAATGGGGAATTCGTAAACGCCGCGGGATGATTTGAAATATCCGGCTCAGAAAAGCAAGGGAACAAAATGGTAAGGCTGTAGGATTCAATTTTTGTTGCCCCCTAAATCCCCCGAAGGGGGGCTTTTCATAAATAATTTGACATATTAAGCTTAAACAAGGCAAAGTCATTGCGAAGTATAGCCGAAGCAATCTCCTATCTTTGATTGCTTCGCTCACTCCGTTCACTCGCAATTACAGGATGGGTATTTGCAATGACATATGGTAATAATGTTATGGTAGTTACGTTACAGTATTTATGAAGCTGTGTTCTAAGCAAAACCTCGTACGATTCATATTTATGGTGCTGTATCGGTATTTTCAGGTATAGCATGAGCCCCGAAATTTATCAAGAAAAATACTGCCTTTTCATTAATTCTGTTTGCATTATTGCTTTTAATATAATATACATTAAATTACGAAATATTTAATGGATATTATACCAGAAGTAATTCACTTGATTTTTATCTTTAATCCAGGAGGGAACAGCCATGAATGTCAAGCTCTCGAACAGGAATGTATCGGCGGTACTCATTGTAATTCTTTCTCTTACACTGGTTCTTTCTTTTGGCTGCGCTAAGGAACCCGAATGGAAATCCCTGAACGACGAGGTTGTACAGGAACAAAACGTTACCATGCGTGCGCGCGACGATATTCCTCGAACCAAAGTTGTTCCCAGCCTCGCTCCGGGAGAAACAAACACTAAAGATGCTCTTACCGCTGTTGAACTTTACCCCGGTGTAAAAGCAAAGATGTACTGGGGTAAGGGAGCTCTTGTAAGTTGGGCAACAATGGAACCGGGCGCAAAAATCCCCGAAGAAGAGCTGACTGAGGAAAGAATCATGGTTGTATGGAGCGGGTCCGTCGAACAGCTCATAGACGGAAAATATGTGCCCATGAAACAGTATAATAAGGTTACAAACTGGACAAACACACCGCAAAAAGACTTTATCTATCTCAGAGAAGGAGCAATGAACGGGGTAATCGCGGGAAATAAGGGGGCTGAAATCCTTGAAATATACGCTCCAGTACGAGCAGACTATGTTGAAAAAGCCGGCGGAAAGATGCCGTCCAAACGCATCGTCGGTAACTATGACATTGTTCCGTCATGCGTCCCCAACAAAGTGCTGAACTTCTATGATGTCCAGTACACCAATCTTTCCGATATGACCGCGAATTCACGAATTATATCGGGCCGCAGGGTTCAGTGCAGTTTCCTTGATGTTGACCCGGGCAGGATATCGCCATACCACAACCACCCTGAAGAACAGCTTATGATAGTGTTACGCGGACAGATTGACGAAACAGTAATGGACAAAACCGTAACCATGAATCCGGGCGATATTTGTTATCTTCCCGGCGATATGGTTCATCGCGGAGAGTATAGTTCACTGGGCTGCGATATTCTCGATGTTTTCTGGCCGCCGCGCTCCGATTACAATGAAAAAATGAATGACCGTCTTGCAAAATACCACGCAATTATTCCTCAAAGCGCAAAACCGGTGTTGGAGCACGACGGGGAGGTCAGCGAACCCTTTCTCAATTTCACCGAAGGTCCTTCATGGCTGAACGGCAGCCTGTATTTCTCGAATATGTGGTTTGCCAGCGATTGGAGCGCTGGAAATCCCCAAAAGAGCAATCTTATCCGCATGGGCGGGGATGGTCTGGAAATTA
>JABHYP010000103.1 GCA_018656855.1 Candidatus Latescibacterota bacterium
AGACCGTTTCACTGCTATGATCCTTGTCAAGTCGTTCCATCTGAGCCTCCAGGAGTTAAAGGTTTGTGGGTGTTCGTATAAAATACCTTTCACTCCAATGAGGTTCTACTTCTTTTGTATCATAGTTACTGAAGGGGTACAAATTGAACCTATAGAGAGTACAAATGAGATATGTAGGTTATTAATTCAATACATAAATGGTGATGAAAAAGAAAAAGAAAGAATATTAATAAAAATATATAATTTTCATTTAAAAAACCAAATTAAATCAAAACCTCTAAAGAAACATGTTTTTGACTATTTCAGGAGTAAATATTTTAAGATGGAAATAATTGAACTTCCGGAGGATCCTAAAAAAAGAGAAAATATATTGCATAATATTGATATTATTATTATGGACAACTCAATAATATATATATGGATGAAGCTTAAATCAATTCATCGCTTCATTGCTAATTGCAAGTGTTGCTTAAGAAATACTGATTGTGTTAAAAATAATAAAAAAATATTTATGCCTAAAATACTAAAGCCTAATCTAAAAAAGAAATTCAGATCTATAAATGAGAGAAGATATTTAGATAGGTATCCAGAGCAGAGTGTTCTAGCATGGTTTATTAAAGGAAAAGAGCAATATTATTTTGATAATATCTCAAGCAGTTTTATTAAAAGAGTTTATCTAAAATTCAATGAAGAAACTCATCGGCCTTACATAGTTTTTGGTGTAGAAGAAAAATACAAAATATTTTATGAGTGGAGAAAAACAAAATCATTCAAAGATGAATTTAATGGTTTTCCATCCTACAGTAAGGCATTATTGTGGTTAAAAGAAAATATTGTTGATGAAGGTTTTTACCAATTAGTGTCTGATGAAATGAAAAAATCCGGATTAATAAAAACAAAAGATAATACAGAAATTGGTATTCTGTTGCCCGTTTTATTTGATTATGAAAATATTTTTAATGATATTGTTAATAAGAAAATTAATGAGAAAAGTAAAATTATTCCCAAAATATTTCGCGATTTTAATGATAATATTTTTGCTGAGAAAATCAAAAAAACACTTGAAGAAATATTTTATGATAATACTCCAATGACTAAGCGTTTAGATTTATGGGGATTTAAAGACTCAGAAAAACATAACTTATATAGATTCGCCAAATTTAGGCCGGCAGAGAATTTTGGTAAGATAAATTTTTCAACATTACAAAATAATTTTTATGCTATTGCTACTACATTTAATAGAGAAGGATAAATATTGTGAATAAGAGAAAATCTGGAAAATTTTGTCCGAAATTTTATTCGCTAATGATGAGCTTATCTAAAAAAGCTAATGGGATTGATAAAACTAAATTTTTACTCGAACTAAATGATCATATTTCGTCAAGTAACTGTAAGGATTGTAAAGATAATTTAAAAATGTTTGCTTATATTTTTGAAAGTGACAAGCCTTTTTGTCAACAAGAAAAAATGTGGAGTTATTTATTTCAATTAGCAATTGGAAAAATTAATAAAAATGATCCGAATTACGTTCTTGAAGCTTTACATTTTGAAATCTGTGATGATTGCAAAAGAGTATTCAAAATATTTGCTAATATCGATGTCTTTAAGTTATTAAGATTTTCTTCGAAATACAAAATCGAATAATATTCCTGAACTCTCCCTATTATATGGTGACCGCTAAGCATAACTCTTTGTTTTGCTCTTTCTTTCCTTTTACATAAAAGTGTTTAAACGCGCTTGAACGTGCTTTTGTCGGATTACAACCGAATAATAACGCTACTAGTTATAACATGGTAGTATTTGATTCCCTGTATTTAATACTTTATCCCTTTTTTGTAATAATTTTTATCCCCTCCATCCTAATTCATTTTCTCAAATCTTCGTCCCTTTTCTTTTGTTTTGTAAAAATTAATTCATTGTGCCTGTTATAAAATAAAAATGAAAAGTCGGAGGTGTTTTATGAATAATCGCTGGTATATGAAGTATCCTAATCGTTTTAAATCTGAAATATGGCTCATGACCGAGTATACGAACGCTAAGCTTATCAGTACTCATAACGGGCTTCTTCGTTGGATTGAACCGATCGTTAATAACTTTGGTCAGCGGTTTTTGATTGGGGTAACGTATCCCATTCATTTTCCTACTCAGTTGGCATGGGCTTCAATTCTTTCGCCTACAATTATACCTGATCTTAAGTATCATTTGTTTCCTGAGGGGCGTATTTGTGTGATTTCGCCTGAGCAGTACACTCCCGATATCACTGCTCTTGTCATTCGTAACCAGGCCTGTACCTGGGCTTTTTATTATGGATTGTATTTAAGTTATGATAAGTGGTACGGTCCTGAATCCAACATTGAGAGGAGTAATTGTCATGAAAGAGACACCTGAAGAAATCACTGATTTGATTCCAGTTAGTGATGAAGAATCTGTTGATTTGTCACAACTTGCTGATCCTGAAGAACCGATGGTTGTTGTAAGAGATGGACGGCTTGTTCGAGGCCGTATTAAGGAAAAGTCCGTTAACATTCTTAAACGATATTTCTCATAACAAAGGAAGGAAGGTAAGCGATGAAGAACAGGATAATAATACCGCATAATTTATACCGGAAACTCTCAACTACAACTGAGGCTGAGGGTTTCCTGGTTGGTACGGGGATAGTATCATTATCAGAAAAAATCTGGACTATTGCGGATATCAACAAAACCGGAGATGGTGCCATCGGCCGATGGCGCGTATTGGGAGATCCTGATCCAGACTATCCTATTACATTTATTTTGAATGAATCACGGGGTATAGAGAGCATTAAAGTAACGGATTCGGATAGCACTTCTTCGACTTGGCTCATTGTTCTTGGACTGGATGATTATCAAGAGAGATTGAAAACTCCTGATTTTACTGGAATCGATGATTTTACCGTTCTAATAGTCGGTGTTGGTAGTGTCGGTTCCCGTATTGCTGTTGATCTTGCGAGGGCTGGAGTTGAAAAACTTATTCTTGTTGATCCTGATAGAGTCGATGTGAAAAACCTTTGCCGAAGCGAATATTTCGCTGACCAGATTTTTGAGGGCAAAGTTCATGCATTAAGGGACACATTACACAGGATAAATCCGACGGTGGAAGTTGAGACTTTTTTCTGGGATTTTCTCAATATTCCTTCTGAAATAATTGACTCATTGATTTCATCGGCCGATCTAGTGATTCAGGGAGCAGACTCTCCGTTTGTGCCCACTACCGTTAATAGGTTGGCCTATCACAAAAAACCTGTTGTTTACGCAGGCTTGTTTAACAACGCTTTCTCCGGTTTCGTCCTGTATACTCTTCCGGGATTGACTCCATGCTACGAGTGTATTATGCCGGAACGGGGAGACACGAAAAACAATACCAGTACAGGGCCCTCCCTCCAGTGGGATTATTCTGACAATAACGATAGAACGAGGGCAGTTCCGGGTCTTGGTGTCGATATCAGCCGGGCATCCACTATCGCCTCTCGGATTGCCATTTCTCTTCTTTGCCGTAAGATGGGGAATAATGATTTTCCCGTACAATTTGACAGTAATACTGTGTTCGTTTGTAATGCTCCTGATGAAGATGTGTATTCTTTTCCTTTTGAAACACTTTGGGCAAAAACGTCTTTTAGGGAGGATTGCTGGTGCCAAGATCCTGAACCAGGTGAAGGTGATTTACTGGATGTGGAGGAGATACTTGCTACACTGCCTGAGGATGAGAATTCGCATGAAGAAGATGTTTTATGATTCCACAAGCGAAAAGTGATGCTCGTAGGTTGTATGAACTCCTACAAGAGGTCAGGGCCGCTAACCGCAGGAATAAAAAATATAGCTTGCCGTTAATTAACATATGGGCTCTTGTGAAGCGTATTGCCAATTACCTCACCCGGCGTCATGAGGCTGATGAAAATATTGATCGCTATGAAAAAGAATTAGGGCGGCATCTCAACTTGGCTGAGTCGAGTTCTCTCGAGCAGGGTTTGGCGAGGGAATTCCGCTCTTTAATAAATGATTTGAGTTTTTGTTCTGCGGGTTTTGCAGGAGGATCGGGACAGTTTTACAGTATCGCAGGTGAAAACGATATTATCATGGACGACATCACCGGGTGGTTACCGAAGGAATATCACAATCTCGCACCAAAGATGTCCCGCTTATCGAAGACCGAGCGCTATCGTCTTATCAACGGCCTTAAAGATAAAGGAACGATTGACAGTCGCCAGCATGCTGAATTGGTACGACTATTTATTGATGATATTCCTGATGAATCCACGTGCGATTTAGGTATGAAAGGAGAGCCCGTCTTGAATGAAACAATTCATCCCGCATTCTGTCCTTACCGTCATGAAATGTCTGATGGGACTTCAGTGTGCGAGTTTAATTCTGAGGATGAGGATATAGAGGATTCAGATGATGTTGATAGTGAAGAAGACTTTACAGCAGATGATTGCAACGAATCACCCTCGGAAGGTTCGGATAGCGATTCCGAGTCAGATGATGACGATGAAGACGATTACGAATACACGCTTGACGGAGAGAGTCTCGATGTCAGTGATGCGTCGGATATTGATGTCGAATTCGGAGATAATAGCGCCGAATTTGATTTTGACGTTGGGGATTTTGATGGCGGGGATTATGACGGTGGAGACAATTAATAAAATGATAAAGGAGGAATCATGCTCAAAGGACAAATTAATAACAAATTTGATAATGAGGAGTTTGCAAAAAATCCTTCCCAACATCAAACGCCTGGACCATCGCCACAAGGAGCGTTCGATCCGGTCACGTTACCGATTATCCAGTTCCGGGATGAAATCGGTAGTTTACCGTTCATATTCGCGACCCTGGTTATTATGATCACTTCCTACCTGGTTATTCTAGCCACACCGTTGAGGGCGCAATTAGGGAATTCATTCGGTTGTTTCATCGGAGCGGTAGGAATATCGGCTGTAATACTATGGCTCTTAGGCTGGCTCATAATACTGAAAGAGAAACAGGGGCTTTCCGGTCAGGGGATTCTTATCCAAACGATTGGGATATGTGTATGCGCAGCATTTATTGTTTTTCTCGCGCGTGCTGCCGGCGGATTGGGTGTGCTTGTCGGATTACTTATTCTGGTCGTTGCCGGCTTCATCATAAAAGGGATGAGTGTAGATATCGGAAATGAACGGGCCCACTCAATTCCTGATAAAAACAGTGATGATGCGCCGGGAAGACTCCTTATACGAAACATACTGAACCAAATAAACAACACCGATGAAGATCCTACCACTGACACTTTTAAAAGGATTTTTTTAAGCAAGAAACAACTTGCCGAAGAAATGAAAGCGTCTGTCGATATTCAGAAGCAAAAGGTACGCCATGCTTACTATACGAGCGAGCAGGTAAAGCTGGCTGCAATATCTTTAGGTTACATGCTCGAGATGGAATTGATTTTCCCTGCGGTGTACAAGGAACTATTTGGTGTTGATTTTCAGGATATTGGAGACACAAGTTTTGAGGGTCTTTACGATGAGTTTGGCAGGATGAGGAACCAGGAACGCGAAGATCATGAGGAAGGATAAAATATGCCAGGTAAAATGCAGAATCACGATCGACCGATTCAGCGATTTCCAGCCAACCTTAATCCTGAAATGTCACGGTTATCTCCCATTCCCGTGTATGGGAATTATAATGTTCTCATTCAATCCGGTCAGTCGATGAGGCCGGAACAGGCCGAATTGTTTCTTAAGAGCCTTTCAGGGCTTGTGTATCCGCTCTCATGGAGTATTTTTGCGGTGAATAACGGCGAGAACATTTCCGTGAGCTCTCAGTACTCTGTTTCAGCGCAGGACAGCGCTCTACTGACCTCAGCATTGGCGGCGTCTTTACAGGGTTCCGCTCTTGTACGGGGAACTAATATCCATGAAGTTCTCCTCGCCAACATCATCACAAATGAAAATTATTATCGGGAGTGTGAGCTTGAGCTGTGCGACATCCATGGATTGGGGAAAAAACATCATTGGTCAAACAATCGAATATTCGGTGTTGCATCGGCTCTCGGACAAGGGGAAGCGCTGTTTCAGGATATCAATGTATTTCCCGGACAGCATTTTAGAGGTGTCGCAAAAGCTTTTTATTCTTCGATATGCTATGGTATTGTCGCGGGGAAAGGACGTAAAGAAAGGTTTCGTAAAGCTCTTTTCGGTGAAGATGAGGATTTTTATACCTTATCAGATTATTTTCGTCTTGGTTTTTCCTGGAAAAAAATCATGGACATGCTTATTAACAAAAGGGTTTATCGAAAAGCTCTTCTTGTTCCACTGAACCATTTGGTCCCTTACTTTGTTGTTCCCTGGAATTCACCATCGTATAAAAAGGCTGGGGTTACAATCCAGGAGCTTCAGGGGAATAAGCCTCATCCGGATCTCTATACCGGATTGGAAGTGGGATATTCGCTCTATGATAATTCCGGTCGAGTGATTTGCATCCCGACCGATTACATGGGAAATGGCAGTGTTTATATCTGTGGTATGACTGGCGCAGGGAAAACAGCGTTGCTTGAGCGTCTTCTCTATCCGTTCTTCAATCACGCTTCAAAAAAATATTCAACGGTTGTTATTGATTACAAGCACGAGCTCATTGACCATCTTCTTGGTATGTTCGATCAATCGACGCTTGATTCCGTGGTGTATTATGCGCCCGTTAAATTCCCTTTCAAATGTAATATCATCCAGGGGCTTTCGACTAAGGAACTCGTGAGTTTTCTTGCTCGAATGGTTGAGGTTCGTCATGAGTATGGATTGACCTCAAATGCTGCTGAGCTTCTTAAATGGGCGGCTATAGCTCACGGTCAGAATGACAGCGAGGTGACAATTCGTCATCTGAAAGCATTTATTGCTGACGAAGATTATCGTAAGGCGGTTGTTCGAAGGAATCCCGATCCTGAGGTAAGTGACTTCCTCAAAAATATTCTCCCGGTAATTCCTGATGTGTCTTATGCGGCTGCGTTTTCGAAGCTAGAGTCGTTTCTTAGTGAACCACTCTTAAGTTCTACGTGTCAGGATGAGAATCGTTTGGATT
Organism: Candidatus Latescibacterota bacterium; assembly: GCA_018656855.1. GTDB lineage: Bacteria > Latescibacterota > Latescibacteria > Latescibacterales > Latescibacteraceae > JABHYP01. The sequence continues at coordinate 7,066 of JABHYP010000103.1, forward strand.
TTCCAGGATTATTTTCTGAGGGGAAGCACATTCTTGCAGAATTATCAGGCCTTACTTACGAGGAAATCGCTGATATTGGCACGTGTCTTTTCACTCATGCGTCCAATGCCGCTTTTTTCAGGAAATACGATACGGATGATGTTTCGGTGAGGATTGTTATGGATGAATTCCACACCTATTATCATGAGCAACTTTTGAACAATCTATTAAATCAGGGCCGCCGATATAACATTTTTTCATTTCTCGCCCATCAGAGTGTTTATGGACAGATTGATCCTAAAACAATTCAGAATATTGTTGGCGCTGCAAAGATAAGAATATGTTTTCGAGTGAGGGCTCGCGATGCGATGTTTATGTCCTCATTATTCGGTGTTCCCGCCGAGGATCTCGCTAATCTCAATAAGTTCGAGGCTTACCTTCAAATTGATAATTATCCGGCAGTAAAAATCAAGACGCTGCCTCCTATTGAGAGTAGTGATGAAATCCGGCGGCAGGCTATCGAATTATCACTGATGAAATACGGAGCATCGAAGATTGATTGTATAGATCCCTATGATCTTTTTAATAATGAATCAACATCGCAAACAACTGCGAATAAACGGGAATATGATGATTTTAAGGAGAAATAATGAAGAAGAAACAGATACTTATAAATGAGAAACATGTCAATGTCTTGAAGCTCCTTAAC
>JABHYP010000104.1 GCA_018656855.1 Candidatus Latescibacterota bacterium
AGACCGTTTCACTGCTATGATCCTTGTCAAGTCGTTCCATCTGAGCCTCCAGGAGTTAAAGGTTTGTGGGTGTTCGTATAAAATACCTTTCACTCCAATGAGGTTCTACTTCTTTTGTATCATAGTTACTGAAGGGATACATCCTTTCGTGTGTGGTAATCTCTTACTTCTGACAATCTTGCCTGTCTTCGTGTCGATCCAGATAATACAATTAATGTTGTGAATGAGTAATTGGGGATGGTGGATTGAATTAACCAGATTCCTTTTTTTAAGTTTTCGAACCAGGACTAACTTACTACTGGACCAGTTTTCGAGGTAAGGTTAGTCTATGTTAATTCCTCACAAGCCCCCTGAAATCACTTCCTGATGGATTCTGGAAAACTTTCAGGTCAAATTCAGGAATAATGGCAAGGATATGATCAAAAATATCCGCCTGTATCGCCTCGTAATTTGCCCAGACTTTATCTTTGCAGAAAACATATATTTCAATTGGCAGTCCATTTTCCGTTAGTTTCAGCTGGCGTACAAGAAATGTCATATTCTGGCTGATCATCGGGTGATTGTTCAGATAGGCAACCACATAAGCGCGAAAAGTGCCGATATTGGTGAGGTGACGACCGTTTACAAGGCTTGATACGTCGATATTAAGTGTCGCATTATGTTCCACAATCTCCTTTTCTTTTGTTTCTATGTAAGTCGTAATATATTGGATTTTTGAAAAACGGTGAAGCATATCTGCGGTACAGAATTTGATCGTAGTCATATCGATATAAATCGCACGTTTTATCCTACGGCCACCTGATTCCTGCATGCCGCGCCAGTTCTTAAACGAATCGGTTATCAAGGCATAAGTCGGAATGGTTGTAATAGTTTTGTCCCAGTTCCGAACCTTGACAGTAGTCAGGGAGATATCAATAACATCGCCATCAGCACCGTAATTGGGCATTTCAATCCAGTCGTCACGCGCTACCATATTATTTGAGATAAGCTGGATACCAGCTACAAATCCGAGTATGGAATCCTTGAATATAAGCATAAGAACTGCAGTTATAGCTCCAAGGCCGCTGAGAAGGAAGAGAGGTGCTCGATTGAGAATAGTGGAAAGGATCAAAATCCCGCCGGTGAACAAAACAGCTACCTTAATAATCTGAATAAAAACCTTAATAGGGATATCACGTGAAACTTCGAATGTCCGGTAGATTTCTAAAACAGCGTCCAGGAAAGAAATAATAACAAGAAGCCCAATTGCTATCATGTAAATATATGTGATGTTAGTGATAAATGCAGTCAGTTGGTCATACCCTTCCAGTACGAATGGCGCTAAAAAATAAATCACCAGCGCAGGAGCAAAATGCGAAAGCCGTGTAAATACGTTCCGTTTCAGTATAATGTCATCCCAGGTCGTTTTCGTGCGTGAAACAAATGTTGTCAAGCTTCTTATAATAAGGCGCTTAGTTATATAATCAGCAACAAAACAGAGTACGATTATAATTGCACCAGCAATAACTTTTACAAGAACAACAACTATGCCGGAATTGACTCCCAGTTTTATCAGTACATCATTTATGTAGTTTCCCATGGTTGTCCTCGAAATTTAGTTTCAAGTTTAAAGTAACAACAAAACGTTAATTAAAAAGGTTGAAGAGACATCATTATCAAAAATTAATATTTTAACAGAGAAAATCAAAGAGTTAAAAAAAAATGATCGAGAATTAAGAAAACTGATAAAAGGACGCGGTTTCGATTCCCGCGTCTTTTTATATGTAATGGTAAGATTTATGGAAGGTCTTGCTTAGATGAGATCGGGGATTTATTATCAATCTTCAAATTCATGTTGGTCAGAAAAGTTTAACGACAGGGATTCATTGCCCCGACAAGCATGAAATTCGTTGAGTATGACCCACACCATCTTTTTGTCCTGTTATATTATATGAAATGTTTATCCTCTAAGGGAATTATTTTTGCTTGAAAAACCAAGTATATTTTAGATTATACTTGCCCGAAAGTTGAAGAAGGTAGCACACCGAGTATTTCTCCATTAACAGAAAATATGACAGGTGTCTATTATAGTGAGGAACTTGAAACCACATACACAATAGGAATTGAAAATGAAACGCTGGTTGCGAACCACAGACGCCATGGCATATTCAATCTGACTTCGGCATGGGCAGATAATTTCAGAGGTGACTTATGGTTTATGAGATCAATGGAATTCATTATGGATAAGAACGGAAATGTGGAAGGCTTCTCTGTAACACAGTGGCAAAGCAGGAACTATCAATTTATGAAAATGAATAACAATTAATTAGAAGTTTAGAATAATAATCGTTTGATTAAAACACTGCAAAAAATAAGGATTTAATCTAATTGTCAATTATATAAAAACTCCCCATAACCAAAATAAGGCAATTCCAATAAAAATTATAAAATAGACAAGTAGCGGCAACCATTTTTTTGGTGAACCGAATTTGTTTTTTAACTTTTTTTCTTTTATTCTTTTTTTTTTATCAACTTTCTTTCTTTTTTCTTATCATCATTCTTGTTTTTTTCGAACATTACATAGTTGCGGCCACAGCTTTTTCCTTCAGATAATAAATTATTTGCTCTTTTAATTATAGATTCATTCGTATCATCTTCTTTTGCATCATCCACTCCGATTGTAACTGTAACTTTTATATGTGTGCCGTTTTTTCGGAAATACGATTGTTCTATAAGCATTCCGAGCTTATAAGCCAAACTAATCAATTGCTCTTTAGGAATGTGAGTAATAACTCCGACGAACTCCCCATCTCCCCAGTACCCAAATATATCGTTCATCCTGATATTTTTCTCAAGAGTTTTTGCAACCATCTTAAGCACTTCATTTCCAATATTCTGTCCGTGGGTATCATTTATTTCTTTAAATTTATCTATATCTGCCCTTATAACACCAAATGGAATATTATATCTCGTTTTTTCCACGAAGCTCGAATTAAGTTTCATTTCAATGTATTTTCTATTTGCCAATCCTGTGAGAGGATCTATAAACGCTGCCTTTTTCAAGTTTTCAACAGTTTCCTGATTTATTATATTTGAAATATCACGGAATACCTCAAGCGCTCCGATTATTTTACCACCATGAGATATGATAGGAGAAGTCGATATTGAGACAGGTACTCTATGCCCATCTTTATGGTGTAGATACGCGTTGATTTCTCGTTTCTCACCATCCCTGATAGTATCAAAAAGCGGACAACCCTCTACACAGAGTTCTCTTCCTTCGTCATCAACATGAGCAAGTATATTATCAAAACAGGAGGAACCTACAACTTCAGATGCTTTGTAACCTGAAATATCCTCAGCACCATTGTTCCAGTACTTAATTCTTCTCTTGGTATTTACAATGTAAACGCCATCTGACATTGTATCTAAGAGGTTTTTATAGAAGCTTTTTTCGTAGTCCATTCTTTGTATTCCAAAAATGTTAAGCTTTTTATATGGAGATATTTTCTGTTACTTACAGAATATCGAGAATATAAAACAAAAGTAAAATTCTCTTTTTTGCAAGTGTTTTATTGGGGCATAGCGGATAAACGGCTTTTAAGCTTTTCAAGTGTAATGAAGATGATGCTCACAGTACAGTATAGTTGTCTCTGATTAGCAAGTTTTAGTAAAATTATCACTATCTTCCAGTAGGGTTTAGTTTTCTTAAAGGAAACCCTTACTTGTATGAATTACATAGAAGTATTAATTTTCACTTATCAATAATATTGTTGAGAATTATATCTACTTATAATTATGATATGGGGAATAATAGATGAAGTTATTTCGAAAATGTTATAGATCAGTAAAAATTCATTATCCGCGAAAATCAGTTTCTATAAGGTTTTAGAATAATTCGGGTTTGACTATGTTGAGGTAAAAAAAAGGAGGGTCAGATTGAAACGGCGTGCATTTATCGGATCAACTTTAGGAGCGGGTTTGCCGGCCGCCCTCTCGACATCGTGTGATGTCGCGCCAACGCACCGTGCTGGCAGGACTGACGGGCAGTTAGTGATTGATACTCTTGCAGGTATGACGCTTGAGGAA
>JABHYP010000105.1 GCA_018656855.1 Candidatus Latescibacterota bacterium
AAGAAACCTGGTAGGCTAGTCCGCGCTTTTCCCTTATTGCCACAAAAAGCCTCGAATTCATCGAGCCACCCGTTATTGAATTTAAAACCTCCATGGTATAATAATCAGGATCAACGAGTGACGCTGAGGGCCATCCGAGAGCAAACCAGCTTGCAGCTGTATCACGTTCCTCTATTTTTTCCACCGGCGATGAATAATCATCTCTTTCTCCCGCCACTTTATCAGGCTCTTTTCCTGAAGGCAGGCCACCGAGTTTTTCTTTTATAACTGATATGAGGCGTTTTTCATTGAAATTACCGACCACTGTAATCACCATGTTGTTCGGAACATATATTGTACGATAAAATGTAACAATGTCATCTCTGGTAATATTGTCGATAGTTTCGGGATATCCCAGCCGCGACTTGTGAAATGGATGATTTCCATAGTGGGCTTCTACCATGAGATCAACAGCACGGTACAACGGCTGATCGTTTCTTAGTAGGATGTTTCTGGTCTGCAGGTTTTTTTGCAAAGCCACCGCGTCTTCGGGAAATGTCGCGTTGCACAGAATATCGAACAATATGTCGAGGCTCTTATACAAGCTTTCGGATGTGGATTGAAGCGAAATACCCCCGTATTCACGGTTAGCGGAGGTTGACAGAAGGGTTCCCATACTCTCAACTTCAAGAGCTATCTGCTCGCTGGTGCGTGTTTTGGTGCCCTTAATAACCGTATCCTGCATGAAAGTGCTCAATCCGGCTTCATCATCCGTCTCGTATAAACTTCCCATTTTCAAGGTAACAACGACAGATACTATATTGTTTGATCTGGCAGGTTTTGTGATAATTGTGAGCCCGTTGGGCAGTCTGGTTCTTTTCACCGTCTGAGCCTCCAAGGGAAAGACATAAATGGTTGTCAATAAAAAATATATTAAAACGAAAATACAATATACTCTGCTTCCTCTATTCACCGGACACCTCCACATCTTCCTGAACACGCTGGTTGATGATTCCGATAGAATATGATTCGGGTATCAGAACTTTTCGCGCATACATGGCAACGTCATCAGCGGTAACTTCATCAATTGACTTTTCATACTGCGTTACATTGTCAAGCATACCCAGCGTACTGTAATGTCCGAGCGTATATCCGATGTCGGAATTAGTTTCGCACGAAAACTGAAAGTCGGCTTTGAGCATAGTTTTTACTTTTTGCAATTCAGCCTGTTCAACAGGAACATTTCTCAGTTTCTCAATTTCCTCCAAAATCGCTTTCTTGAAATCCTGTACTGAACCGCGATCCATTGTGGAGTAAATGGCAAACAATCCCGAATGTTTGAGAGGATAAATAAACGCCTGTACCGATGTAACCAGTTGTTCTTCTTCTACAAGTCTGCGATAAAGCCGCGAACTTCTCCCCTCGCTTAGAATGGAACTTGCTACATCGAGAACAGCGTTTTCCTTTAAATCCGCATATCCCGATGTCTGAAAAGCCATCAGTGCATAAGACATATTCACGTCTTTTTCCAGTTCAAATCCCTTTATTCCTTCACGCCTTGAAACAGTGATTTTTCCGGTGCTTCTCGGAACCTCAGCGTCATTCTTCCAATCAGCTGTTAATCGTTTTATTTCTTCGATTGCGTCTTTTGTCTTAACATCTCCGACAATAACTGCGGCCATGTTGTCAGGCACGTAATGTTTTGCAAGATAATTTTTGAAATCATCCCGCGTAAATTCTGACACACTTTTTTTCGTTCCCAGAACGGGAAGCTCATAAGGTGTATCCGGAAAGGCGATCCGGAATATTTCCTCATAGAGTTTTCCGGTGGGATTATCTTCCTTACGATTAATTTCCTCTTTAATGACGCCGCGTTCCTTTTCTATTTCCTGGTCAGGAAAACTTGAGTTTCTGATCGCATCGACAAGTACATCGGCAGCAAGTGAAAAGTTTTCGGAAGGCAATACAACATAATAGGCCGTATATTCTTTCGAGGTAAAAGCATTGTTATAACCCCCGAGGCTTTTAATAATCCTGTCAATTTCTCCCACACCGCGTTTTTCAGTACCTTTGAAAAACATGTGTTCATAGAAATGTGAAATGCCCTGTTCACGCTCATTTTCATTTGTACTGCCGGTTTTGCACCAGAGATAGACAGCAACTATTGGAGCTGTATGGACCTCTTTCACTATAACATCCAGCCCGTTATCGAGAGTCACTTTTGTAAACGGCTCAATCGAAGATTCCGAAGTTTTTATTAATTTACCGGTTACTGCACGGTTCCCACTGCATGATACAATTGAATTAAAAATCATAATAAATATCATTCCCGAAATAATTTTTGAGTTCATCGTCTTTCATTCTCCCCAAATATGTATAAAAGTTAGATTATTTTCAAATCATTTATTACAGGTTTTAAGTAAAAACATAAAAAACGGATTTTTAAAACACCATGTTATATACACTCAAATAAACAATAATTAATTCATTATTGAAAAGATTATAGTAAATTTTAATGTAAAGCAACATATTTGATTATTAATACACCTCCGATATTACTGAGATAATGAGCAATAACACCTGGGTAAATACTTCTGCTGTAATAATATGCGTATCCTAATATCGGCCCCATGAACATGAGGTGGAACAACATCAGCGGCCTGTCATAATGAACGAGGGCAAATACTATGGTCGAACCCAGTATAGAAATAACGGGATTCCAGGTAAAATTCAGCCGCGATTGGAAATATCCACGATATATAAGCTCTTCTGGTAATGCAACAGTTAAAATTTGATTGAAAAATAGAATGTACAAAATTGCCGGAGATATTTGATTGTAAGGAATATGATTTCCAATGAAATAAATTGCATCACCTTCGATTCGTAATTGGCCCAACTGTTTCCATATTAGAGCGGTAAAATAAACTATAAGTATTGAAGAAACCGATGAAAGAACTGTTGTTAAAAGCGTCTTTTTCCAGTTGCTAATTTTTAAACCCAGTGATGAAAAAGAATCCTTTTCAACGAAAAATACAATTAGGCCGATAAATATGATTGAAAGAATAAGCTTTCGGTAATCATAGATATTTCTTATTCATATAAGATTTTCTCTTGCATAAGGCAAAAAACAATCCAAACAAATTTCAAACAAGAATAATGTTATTACAGCAGAAATCGTTCGTTTATCTATGATACTGATAAACTTTCTTAAATTAATATTTACCAAGCCAACCGTCTCCTATGATATATTTTCTTCCAGCATTATATATTTTTTCGGCCTGATTATTATAGATACGGATTAAAAAGCATTTTTAAGATAAGAAGTTAAATTATTTTGTTAAAATCTCAATTGCACCTTCACCACCGTTTTTACCGGAAGCGAATTTAAATTCTCGTATATAAATCGAACCGGCTTTACTGAGAAAATTCAGTACAGCCTCACGAATTACTCCGCAACCCCCTTCGCTATTATTTCCTTTTCCGGTAATTACCAGTATCTTACGCCGTTTACCTTTAGCAACAGATAATGTATTCCGCAGCACCGTAAGAGCTTCAGCTTTTATAAGTCCGTGAAGATCTATCGTTTTATCAAAAGGAGATTCAGGAGCATCTTTTCTCCTCGCTTTCTTCCGGGGCAGATATCCATCATATTTTGCAGTGAGAATATCATCCGGCAGATTATTAATTGCATTAATAAAAAGTTCTTTATCGTTCATGTCAGCCATAAGTATACCTGTTATTTTTTAAATATTTTTCCAATGAAGGTTTCATACAATGTTTTCAATTTGTGACTTTCCTCAGGCAAAAGAAATCCGCTGAAAATATAGGCAACAGGCGGTAACATTAAAAGTACAGCACGGTATAAAAAGTTAAATGAAATTGTTTTCGGTTGAACTATTAACGAAAGTCCTAAAGGCAGCGCTGTAATCAGAACTGCAGAGAATAGGCGTTTAAACTCATAATTCACTCTGTAGACTCTGTAAGAAATAACATACATTAAAAGTGCCATAGTAACATAAGCGATAACAGTAGTATATGCCGCGCCGATAATTCCAAAAGCAGGAATAAAGATAAAGTTCAGCCCCACATTGATTGATGCGGCAGTAAACGTTATTGCCGGAAGATATTTAGTTTTCTCGCGAATAAATATTCCTGCAAGCATAATAATATATAATCCGAACAATATATATGCAAAAGAAACAATCGGCACAATTCCTGCAAGTGAAATTGAGTATCTTGTTGATGCGTAAAGTGAAAATATCTCCTGCCTGAACAGCGTTATCCCAAGAATAACCATACCTATAAACATTGTATAATATGTTGCGACCCTAGAAAATATTTTCCCGGCATCACGTTCTTTTTCTATGGAAAGAAAAAAAGGCTGCCAAGCAAGTCTGAAAGAATTTACAAAAACCATAACTCCAACCATGCCAAGAGTATATGCCACTGAATACTTTCCGAGTTCTGCTTTTCCGCTTTCACCTAAAATGTACATAATAACGTACCTGTCGGATAAATCTATAACGCGCATGCTTAGTATGGTAAAGATTGTCGGTACACCGAAAGAGAGCATTCGCTTTAGAACGGGAATTGATAACGAAACACCCAAATTGGTACGAAACACAGGAAGAAGTAAAATGCTTATGAAAACCACAACGATAAGATTGGCTTCAAAAACTCCCACAAGTCCCCGTTTTAAAATCCATACAAGCATTATATTGAGGAAAATGAACAATGTAAAACGGGCAAAGGCGATAAGCGAAAAATATCCGAGCCTGTTTTCAGCCCTGAGAACAAGAGTCGGATAGATAACCATTGAATCAAAAATGAGTATGACGAATAAAAGACAGATAATGTAAGGGTATGAACTGCCATTCGTTAGTATTTTCGAAACGCTCTCTGCATTAAACGACACTATAAGAAGAAAAATCAAGCCTATAAAAAAAGAAAAACACAGGGCAGTGCTGAAAATTTCCTTTTTTTTATCTGCAAGCTCTTCGTTCATAAAGTAACGGAGAAAAGCGTTATCAAGACCAAGCGTGCAAAATAATCCAAGGAACGCCGATGCGCCGTACACCGCAGTCCTTATTCCAATGTCTTCCGCTGAGAGCACCCTTGCATAAATATATACAAGGATAAATCCCGTACCTCTGGATATAGTTTCAGCCATCCCGTACGCGACGGAATGCTTAAAAAGCCGGCGTATATGGGTAAACACCGCTTACCTCCGTATCACAGCCAGCTTGTCTATGAATTTACGGCCTCTTAAATCAACGCCGGTAAATATGTAAACACCTGCCCCCACGTATGTTCCCCTAAAATTTTTCCCTGACCATGTAACTTTAGAAATCTCACCCTGTGTTACGCTCCCTGCAGTGAGTTCATTAACCAGAACACCTGTAAACGTATATATTCGAACCGTACTTCCCGCTTTTAGATTGGTAAATATCACGCTGGTATCATTTCCCCATATTTCGAAAGGATTAGGGTATACATGGACATCTTTATATTCTCCTGTTATTTCACGGCTGTAAACATCAAATTTATTTAATCCCGAACCTGTTCCAATCCACAAAATGTCGGACTCATTGTCATATTTTAAAGACAATATTATATCGGAAAACAGCCCGCTGTTATTTTTCGTATAAATTTCTTCCAGTTTGTTTTGATCATTGATTTTTAATAGTCCTCCCGAAGTGCCTATCCATTTGTTTTTCAGCCTGTCTATCTCGATAGCTTTGATATCACGGTCAGCGTCTTGAAGAATTTCGTTTTTATCTTCAACATCCAGGGTGTGACCGGAGCGTTTTGTAATGCGGTTAAGCCCGGCTTCGGTACCGACCCATATTGCACCATCATGATCGTATGCAAGGGCAGTTATTCTCATTG
>JABHYP010000106.1 GCA_018656855.1 Candidatus Latescibacterota bacterium
CAAACTCCACACCTTCCTGCCATTCTATTGTTACCCATGTTGTATCCGACGCAAACACACACCCGCTTTTTGACGGGATAAAGGATATGCTCTTGGACACATCAAACTCACCTACCTGAAAATTATAATTTATCTCGCCTGTTGAGTAGCATCCCTCTTCATTGGTTTCAATATTACCAACTATAGGAATTAATACCTTCACACCGGGTATCCCATTGCCGCTGTTATCAAGAACACTTCCTGAAAATTCATAGTTTGTCGGACCTTGATACGATAAGACCAAGTCGGTCATAATAACATCTTTACCATCAATGATGATTTCCTGATTAATTCCAAGATTGTTTTTTCTCAATTTTCCACTTAATATATATGTACCATCTTTTAATCCGGTAAATATATAATTCCCCTCTGTGTCAGTTATCAAAGTATATGATTCTTTCCCGTTCTCTGTTCTCAAACTACAATTATTTAATATATTTAATACTACACCTTTCCCCTCGGCATCAACGATTCTCCCGGAAATCGAATGCAGCGGTTCGCCAGAGTATATAGCAGTGAAGTTAACCACAGCATACGCATCGGTTGGTGTCACGTACGATGTGTCCGGGCTGAATGTGTAATTGTAGCCCTCTTTTGTGGGAACTACCTGATATGATTTGTTGGTATTAATGAAATTACCAATTGCCAAATAATACCCGTTTTCTTGAGTACCCGCCAAACTTATTGCTCTAAGTTCTTTGGGATTTGGATTAGGAAATATTTGCACATGCACACTAAATACAGGCTTTTTATCGGCATCTATGATTTTACCAACTATCGAGGATGTCTTCGCATCTTCGTTACTACGCCACCCTACAAAATCACCAACGGTCTCATTGGAATCGGTTATGTTAACTTCAGTGCTCGAAGGGAAAAACTTATATCCTTCTCTTGTGGGTGCTAATGTATAAACACCTTCTGAAAGTCCTTTAAAAGAAAATACTCCCAGTGAATCGGATATCGTTGTTTCATCAACATTTGTCCCTGTAATAGCAACCGTTGAATTTATCCAAATACTGCCGTAACCTCCTATGTTGACAACTTTTCCCGAAACCGTATAGGTATCTTCCCCGGGACCGACTATGCTCTTCTCTTTGTCCTTATCGCAGGAGTAAACAAGCAGTATCGTTATACAAAGTGTCAGAATAGCAACAGAGAATAGCTTTTGCATAGAGAGTATCCTTTTGTCTGCTTACTGAACATAATCTATTAACATTACATATAAGAAATACTCATGAGATTGTCAACAAAAAATATTTACCCTGGTAAATTGTTCTGTTGTTGTTTGTTCGTGTGTGAGAAAAAAATGACCTGTTATTTGCTCCCTTGTAGTTCTTTTCATAAACAAAGTGACATATTGTGCTTAAATTAGGTACAGCCATAGCGAGGACGAACCGAAGCAATCCCCTCTATTAGATTGCTTCGCTTACTCTGTTCACTCGCAATGACATATAAAGACATCACAAAGAATTTTAGTAATTACGATACAGTATTTATGAAAATATGTCACTGCTGTCCAAAGAAAAACGTGAAAATATGTTAATGAACTACCCCGACCCAAGCGTCGAGGTATCAAAAAACACACTCACCCCCTGCCCCCCTCTCTCGCACGCGAAAGAGGGGGAAATATCGGGACATCCCGGACTCGGGTTCCCCTCTCTACCTGGTAGAGAGGGGTTAGGGGTGAGTCAGGATTTGATGGGGGCGGATTATGTGATTTTACCCCGATGCAAACATCGAGGGATTCTTTCGACTAAATGATTACCATGATATTTATCTGTGTTTATCTGTGTTCATCTGTGGCTGATTTTTCTGTCTTCCTGATTCAGGCACAAGAGAGAAACAATATGCTCGGTTACTTAAATAGCTTTCTGAGCAATTCTTTTCCCTTTTCCTTGAGTTCTTTCTGGTCAGGAGAACTGAGAAGTTTGTCAACCTCTTCGGAAAGCCTGTCCTTGATACTTTCTTTGAGGCTGTCCTTGAGAAGTTTTTCCGCTTCGGAAGTGTCGAGTTTAAAAGAGGGCGAGGTGAGCGTCCCGGAGGCCTTTATATTCAGTTCGAGCCTTTCGGGCGAGGCCGTGAGGTACTGAGTGAGACTGCTCAGGTTTTTAAGGGCGAGCTTTGAGGTCTCTTTGTTAAGGTTAAGGATTATGTCATACTCAACAGAGGTGTCGAATCCGGTGAAACCGTCGACAAGGATGTCGCCAAACTCCGTTTTCAAAGCGATATCGGGTGTAAACAGTTTCTGATTCTCTACCCTGAAGGAATTGGCTATCCTGTCGAATTCGAGCACATCGAAATCCAGGAATTTCAGGTATCCACCAAGTTTCTTTGTAAACTCGAAATTGACAAACTTTCCGCTGTCGAATACCATATTCCCGGATGCCGCAAGATTATTTACAATGCTTGCCGAATCGAGACCGGCGCCTGCAAACTCAAGCGAACTCGACAGTTTTCCCGTGACAAACTCTCCGGTATCAAAAATAGCGTCGAGGAAATCTCCCGATTCAAGCGATTTGAGATCGACTTTGCCGCGGTAAGTCACATTTTCGACATCGGAGAAATCCGCCGTTGCCGCGCCTGCGAGCTTTCCGCTGTAAGCCGCTATATCAAGCCCCGACAGGCCGAGCACACCGTTTTCCAGTTTTACACGCCCCCTAACTGCACCGGCTTTCAGCTTGTCGAATACGACGTTACCGAGTGTAATTGTAATGTCTGAAGAAAGATTCATTGGTATCGGGAGTGTTTTCAGAGTTTCTTTTATGTCCACCGGTTCTTCCGGTTCGGAAGATTTTTCTTTCGTTACCATAAGGTCGTTTAGGTCGAGCATGCTCGAACGCATTGTTCCCTTGAAAAGCGCCTGTCCTTTGCCGAGGCCTGCAAGCGCCATATAATTTCTCAGCTGTCCGGAAAGAGACGCATCTGAATTGCCGGATTTCATGGTGATGTTTTTCAGATTAACTGCTGCCGGAGTAAGCTGTATTGTCCCGTTAATTTCTGCGGGATTGTTTAAAGTTTCAGGAATTACAGCGGCTATTCCACTGAGGCGTATATTTCCCTTAGCCGCGAACGTTTCGGGTGCTGACGGTGCGCCGTTCATGGCAAGGTCAAAATCTACCATTCCGCTCGCGGTCATATCCCCGGGAAGGGGAAAAGCATTTGCAATATCCTTTAAATCAACATTACCGCTGGATATAATTGCAACTTCCGGTTCGCCGGGGTAATCTTTCACAGTCCCGGAGACGGAAGCGGCAGACTTTCCGATCCTGATACGGGTATCCTTGATTTCGATATCCTTTTCGGAAAAGGCAATATGGCTTGTAATCTCATCAACACTTTGAGGGAGATCCTCGTATGAAAGATGTCCGATATCAATATCAAGTCTGCCGCTGTATACTATGGCCGGTTCTTCAGACTCCGTGTCCAGAGTGCCGTCAACGCGAAGAGAAAATGTACCCTCGGCGGTCAGTCTGTCAGCTTCCGGGACTAATCCGTCAGGAACGGCTTTAAGGACACGTTCAATATCGAGTTTTTCGGCGACAGCCGTAAATGAGATTTTATTCCAGTTCTCGACTGCCGCGTTTACATTCACGGGTATACCATTAACAGACAGATCGCCTCTCGAAAGTGTCATATCGCCCTGTGTAATGTTTCCCGAGAGTTCGTGGGCAAATCCGGCGCTTATACCTTGCGTTGCGCTGTGTGGCTCTCCGCTGCGCTTCGTGTCGTCGGGAAAAACGTAGATAATGTCGTTCACGGCGGTTTTGCCGGAAGAGGTGAAATGGTCCAGATCTTCGTTTATATCGAAGTTTAAAAGGGAGTTGATTTCACCAAGAATAATGTGTGAACCTGTTGTGTCACGGTTGTCTATCTCAACGCGCATACCGTTGATTTCAAGCGTTTTAAGGGATACCGGGAACGGAATAGAGGGTGGAGCGTTAGTTTCTGTTGGCCTGTGCGAATCTCCGTTTCGCTCCGTGTCGGCATGAGAGGGTTTCCCGGTCAACGGCAGGTTAGATGAACCGTCCGAGAGGTTGATTAATGTGAGGGCGGGATTCACCAGTTCGACAGAGATAATATCAACCCGCTTTTTTAGGAGGCTTTTCAGATTGACACGGATTTTTGCCGAAGTCATGTTGAAAAGGGCAGGTTCATCCTCACGGGGGTCGCCGATTACAATACCGGAAACTTTAAGGGCCGGGATTCCGGTGAATGTGAGACCGACCTTGTCGATAGTAACAAGCATTTCGATGGCTTCGGACGCTTTTTCTTCAACAAGTTTCTTTACTTTTTCACCGGGGAAAAAAATAATTGTGAGCAGGACAGCAATAATAATAATTCCAATAATTGAAATAAAAACAGCAAGTAATATTTTAATAGCTTTCGACATAACCAATCCTCTGCCAGACTGAACATTTGTTGTGAAGTTAAATGTATTTGAGTAAAGATAATCACTTTTTAAGGAATGAGTAAAGAGTTTTCAAGAAAAACAACCCTCAAAGTGTCGATTGCAATTCCAACATTTCTCTCGTATATTTATTTTTACATTCAGCCAAACATTTTATAATGATTTTTCTGCCAACCAACGCAATTATATTATTTTTACAGACTAATATAAATTTCATCCATCACCGACTTGTTTTCAGGGTTTCTGAGGAGTACTGGCATGTCTGATTTACGGTTTCTCATAATCCATGACACTGAGCGAAGCGAAGAGCCGCTCAGCGATAATGGGGAAGCCATCGATGGAGTTAAATCATTCTTAAGCAGCAAAGACCACGATGTTGTTGAAGTCCGGAATGTTGAGAAAGGCCTGGAACTTGTCCGGAGCGACGGATTTTACGTGGTTATGATAGATATTACCATGCCGGGCGCAAATGGGGTCGAGGCGCTGAAAGAAATTGTTAATACCAAGGCGCCGGAGTGGATTATCGTCTTTACCGATGAACAGACAAAAGCTCTGGCAATCAGGGAAGTCGGAACAGAACTGTGCGCCTATCTAAAAAAACCTGTCGACAGTAATGAGCTTAAGGTACTTATCGATAATATATTACTAATATTCTCGCTCAGGCAGGAGATTTCCGGCAAAACGAAGAGTGTCTCACAACTGAAGGTTCTCAACGAGATTTCCAGGGAAGCGCTGCTTTCCCGCGACAAAGAAACCATGCTGTGGAAAATAGCACGGTTAATAAACGAGGAGCTTTTATATTTTAATGTGAATATTTTTTTAATGGATAAGCAGGAAAACCGAGTTGTTCTTAACGCCTTTGCCGGAGGATTCGGCGAAGATTTAGTTGCCGGATTCAGCCTGAAGCCTGGTGAAGGAATTGTAGGCTGGATTGCCGAGAACAGAAAGCCGCTCATTGCAGGCGATGTAAGAAATGAACCGATACGGATCAGAGGATTTTCTTTCGAGGAGGATATACTTTCCGAGCTTGGTGTGCCAATCATTTTCAATGGTAAAGTACACGGTGTTCTCCACGTTGAATCGAAAGAACTGAATGCTTTCACACACGATGACATAATGGTGCTTGAAACGGTGGCCGACCAGATGGCGCTTTCGTTTGAAAAGAGCAGGCTTTCAAACGATCTTCTCGATGCGTTCAATCTCAGTTCCACAATAAATGATTCCCTGCCGGTATCAATTTCGCTGGTATACCAGAGTTTACAGATAAAATATGCTAACCAGACTTTTTATGATTCGGTAAATACTGCCAGAGAACATGTTTTGAATAAGCCGGTCTTTGACATTTTTTCGGGGGATTTGGCGCAAAAACTTAACCTCAATCAACAACTCATCGACGTTTTTGAGACAGGGATACCGGTCTCTCATACGAATGTACACCATGTGACTGAATATCATGCCGAAAAAGCTCTCAATATTTCGTTCATACGGGTTCAGGCGGGGGAAAAACCTCTCGTTATGATTCTTGGAGAAGATGTTACCGAATTCTTCCATAAAACGGAACAGCTTTCAAGGCTTCGTGAAATTTCCATTGCCATGCAGGGTGTGTTTGAACGTGACAAGCTGCTCCACATGATTCTAACAAGCGTAACCGCTGGATTTGCAATGGGTTTCAACAGAGCCTTTCTTTTCCTGGTCGATAAAACAACAGGTAAGCTTAACGGCATCATGGGCGTGGGGCCCACATCCCGCGAGGAAGCATACAAAATCTGGGGTGAGTTATCACAACGTTCTTTCACCTTTCATGATTACATGGAAGATATGGAAACAGATAAAGCCATAAACTCCGGCCTTCAAGAAACAGTGGAACAGATATCATTTGATCTGAAAGAAGACCGGAACGTTCTAACAGAAACAGTAAACTCATCCGAGCCCATACATATCGTCGATGCATGGGAAAACCCGAATGTTGATGAAAAAATGAAAAAGACGCTTGCCTCAAGTGAATTTGTTACCATTCCCCTTATTGCTAAAGGTGAGGTAATCGGGATACTTTTAGCCGACAACGCCTTTTCCGGAAGGTTGATCACAAAAGAATCCATTGAAGAGCTTAACATGTTTGCCGCGCCCGCTGCGCTTGCTATTGAAAAGGCGAATATACTCAAAGACCTCGAGGTAAAAGTCGAGGAACTCGAGTATGCGTATCAGGAGCTTGCAAAAACACATGATATGCTTATACGTCATGAGAAACTCGCAGCTATCGGCGAAGTAAGTACCCGGCTGGCACATGAAATCAGAAATCCTCTTGCAACTATCGGTGGTTTCGCCAAATCCATTCCACGGAAATATGAAGATCGTGAGCGAACAATCAGAAATGCCAATATTATTATAAGTGAGGTTAGCAGGCTCGAGAACATACTTACCAATGTGCTGGATTTCACCAAGGCAAATACTCCGAAAAAAACACTGGTTGACGTTAACGAGCTTTTGAGAGATACTATAAAAATTGCAGAGGGTAATGCAATAAAAAATAATGTTATTATATCGCTTGAATTATCAGAAAAAAAACTTGCTCTAAAACTTGACGAAACGCAGATAAAGCAGGTATTCATCAACGTTATTCAAAACGCATTCAACGCCATGCGTGATGGGGGCGCACTCGGGATAAAAACTTATGAGAGTATGGATGGAATTTGGATAGAGATACACGACACCGGCAGCGGTATTTCCGAAGAGTTCCTCGATAATATTTTCGATCCTTTTTTTACCACACGTGGTGATGGAACAGGCCTGGGTTTGTCAATATCCCAGCGGATTATTCATAACCACAATGGGAAGCTGGAAATTGAAAGTAACGTAGGCGCAGGAACAACAGTGAGTATTCTACTCCCTGTAAATACATAACGAGGAAAATGGCAGCAGGAGGTTGATAACCATGGAGAAGAGCAGGATTTTAGTCGTCGATGACGAAGTTCACCAGGGGCTTTTGTACGAGCAGGAACTTACGGATGAGGGATATAGTGTGGATATAGTAAATTCGGGGGAGGATGCTCTCGAAATGGTGAAACAAAGCTCTTATGATCTTGTCATTCTGGATATCGGTATGCCTGATATGGATGGTCTTGAGACGTTGGGGCGGATGCTCAGCATGGACAACAAGCTTCCCGTAATTCTCAATACAGCCTACCCGTCTTACAAGGATAATTTTATGAGCTGGGCAGCGGATTTCTATGTTGTCAAATCTTCGGATCTTACTGAGCTGAAGGAGAAAATCAGGGAATCCCTGAAGAAATAGAATTCTGAAATAATTTCAAGATTGATTTATAAGGGAGGTTGAGTGTCTGAACTGAGAAAAGATCCTATCATCGATAGATGGGTGATTATAGCCACCGAGAGAGGGAAAAGGCCGACAGACTTTGTTTCTGCGGCTTCTGCCGGGGAACCGGCGAGCTGCCCGTTCTGTGAGGGCAATGAATATATGACACCTCCGGAAATATATGCGATTCGTTCGAAGGATTCGCTCGCCAATGAAAAGGGCTGGAGCACACGCGTTGTGCCGAACAAGTTCCCGGCTTTGAGAGTAGAAGGCATAGTGGAGCGTGAAGGCATAGGCATGTTTGACAAAATGAGCGGCATCGGGGCGCACGAAATCATTATCGAGACTCCGGATCACGGTGATATTCTGCACTATCGGACCCCGAAAAGGATTGCGGAACTGCTCGAAACTTACCATAAACGCCTGATAGACCTCAAAGGCGACAACCGCCTGCTGTATGTAATGATCTTCAAAAATGAAGGTGAGCGAGCAGGCGCATCGCTTACGCACCCACACTCGCAGATTATCGCCACCCCTATCATGCCAAAGCGCGTGAAGGAAGAGATCGACGGTTCTCTTGCGTATTACGATTACAAGATGCGCTGTATTTTTTGCGATATTATCAGCGAGGAAAAACGGTTCGGATCAAGGATAGTGTTTGAAAACATCTCCTTTATTTCGTTTTGCCCGTTTGCATCGCGTTTTCCTTTTGAGATCTGGCTTCTGCCCAAGCGGCACATGTCCGGATACGATGCCATGACCCGCCAGGAGACGTTTGAGCTTGCAGAATGTCTCGGTGTAACCATGAAAAGACTGGCTGTTGCGCTTGGGGAACCTCAGTACAACTGGATGATGCATCTCGAACCGAACAGTGAAGTTCCGCGCAATCCCTGGCCTGATATTAAGGCGCACTACCACTGGCACTTCGAGATAATCCCTAAACTTACACGTGTTGCCGGTTTTGAGTGGGGAACGGGTTTTTACATCAATCCCACAGCACCCGAAGATGCCGCTGAATTTTTAAGAGGGGCGGATATTGAATGATATATTCCGGATTTCAAATTCCAGATTCCAGATTCTAACATCGAGAATTTATTTGACACATCCACAAAAGTGAAAAATCAATTGACTGAAATCAAACAATTTGAGGATATGGAGTTATGGCAAGCAGCTCGTGAAATAACTCGTTTAATTTACCAGATATCCTCCAAGGGTTATTTTGCGAAGGATTTTGGACTGAGAGATCAGATTAGACGTTCTTCCGTCTCAATCCTTTCTAATATTTCAGAAGGTTTTGAAAGGGATGGAAACAAAGAATTTATTCAATTTTTATCGTTTGCTAAAGGATCATGCGGTGAAATGAGAGCACAATTGTATGTTGCTTTTGACCAGAAATATATCGATGAAGATACTTTTAACAACATTTTAGAGAAAGCACGCGATTTGAGTAGGATGATGTCCGGATTTATAAAATATTTACAGAATTCACCTCATAAAGGGAAGAAATATAAATAATATCTCGAACACACCATAAATATTTGGAATCTGGAATTTGAAATTTGAAACTACCGGAGTAATTTATTGAAAAAAATAAATATATCATTCCTATGGCATATGCATCAGCCGAATTATCTCGATCCGAAACGCGGTTATTACAGTATGCCCTGGGTACGCCTTCATGCCACAAAATCGTATTACGACATGGCGATGCTTGCCGAACGCTTTCCGGAGATGGGCCTGACATTCAATCTTGTGCCATCGCTTTTGGAACAGCTAGAAGATTATGCCGGAGGCGCCGAAGACTTTGAACTCATACTTTCCAGGAAGGATACGGTTGATCTCTCTCCCGAAGATAAAGAGGCTATCCTTACACGGTTTTTCCAGGCGAACCTCAAAACCATGATAAAACCTCATTCACGCTATATGGAACTTCTTCAGTTGCGGGGTATTCACGGCACCAGAAGGGATATCGAAAGCGCTCTGAGAAAATTCGCGGCACAGGATTACCTCGATCTTCAGGTACTTTTCAACCTGTGCTGGTTCGGTTTTTCGGCAGTAAGTGAAGATGCAGACTTAAAGAAACTGGTACGTAAAGGCCGGTACTACACCGTAGAGGACAGAGACTTTGTCCTTGAAAAACAGTTAGACATTATTTCGGGTCTCCTGTCGCTATACCGTAAACTCTGGGAAGACGGAAGCATAGATATTTCAACTAGCCCTTTCTATCATCCGATACTTCCTCTTTTGTGCGACACCTCGATCGCTCAGGTTGCGATGCCGGGCTGCCTCCTTCCCCTGCGGCCGTTTTCACAGCCTGAGGATGCCGTCAAA
>JABHYP010000107.1 GCA_018656855.1 Candidatus Latescibacterota bacterium
CACGGGTGCGTGAACTGATACCGGTTCTCAGAAAGGCAGGCGCGGAAGGGATTATTGAATATCCGCTGAATAAGGTAATTTATTAAGCATATAGACAACTTGCTCTGCTATTAGTTTATAGGCCTATCCAGTTTAAACAGCACAAAAGAATTTATATTAAATACAGCCCCCATACCCCCAACAAAAGGGGGGGGGGCAAAAAATACTCGAAAACTGCAAGGATAAGTCCCCCTCCGGGGATTTAGGGGGCTTTGTGGAAATAACTCGATAAGTGTATTAGTTTAAATCGTTAAGTAACCTGAAAACGGGATATGAATGTGATACCGATAATAGATTACACCGACCTGGAAAATAATGAAGAGTATAAAACTATTCTTTCACGAGAACTGGCTTTCGACCCTGAAATTGAACGCTCTGTCCGGAACATCATCGAAACAGTCAGAACACAAGGAGATAAAGCGGTATTGGATTTTACACGCCGTTTCGACAACGTTGACATCAAATCCCTCTCTCCGGTTAATAATGACGTACTGCACGACCTACATTCGCAGGTTGATACCGCATTTCTTGGAGCATTGAGAGAAGCAATCGAAAATGTCCGCGAATTTCACCTACTGCAATACCGCGACACCCTGAATATGAACAAGGCGGATGGGGTGAAACTGAGCATGCGATTTACACCTATCGCTTCAGTGGGTTTGTACGTGCCCGGAGGCGCAGCGGCATACCCATCGTCGATTGTTATGAACGCGGTTCCGGCGCAGGTTGCAGGTGTTGAGCGTATCGCTGTGGTGACGCCGCCCGGACGTTTCAGAGAGAATCCTCATATTGCTGCCGCGCTTGTTGAACTTGGTCTTACGGAAACCTACACAATCGGAGGCGCGCAGGCTGTCGCCGCACTTGCTTACGGAACAGAAAACATACGGCGTGTTGACAAGATTGTCGGCCCGGGAAATATGTTTGTTGCGGAAGCAAAAAGGCAGGTATACGGCCGGGTGGATATAGATATGGTTGCAGGCCCATCGGAGATAGTGGTTGTGGCTGACGAGACTGCGAATCCTGCTTTTGCCGCAGCCGACCTCTTGAGCCAAGCTGAGCATGGAAGCGGTATGGAGATGGCTGTGCTTTTGACTACATCAAAGGAGGTCGCTGAGAAAACCATGGAAGAACTTTATCGCCAGGTCGAGGATCTTTCACGGTCAGAAGACATAAAAAAAGTACTGGACAAAAACGCGCTCGTGATTGTGAAAGACCTTGATGAAGCTGTCGGAGCAGTCAACCGTATCGCGCCGGAGCATCTTGAACTCATGGTGGAAAAACCGGAAAACCTGCTCAGTAAAATAAAAAATGCCGGAGCGATTTTTCTCGGCGCATACTCGCCGGAAGCAATTTCCGACTATTATGCCGGCCCGAACCACGTGCTTCCCACTTCCGGGACTGCGCGTTATGCTTCACCGCTCGGCGTATATGATTTTCAAAAGTGTTCCAGCGTGGTCGAATACACCAGGGAGGCTGTAGTGAAATGCGCAAAACAGGTTGACATTCTCGCCCGCTCAGAGGGATTCGAGGCGCACGCACGCGCTGTCACCATTCGATGCAGGGATTAGTCTTTGTACAGATGTCAGAGGCTATAACCATTGTCGATTATTAACGTTTAATCTGAAATTTGAAATATGGACTTTAGAATATGAATAAAAGCTCGGTACTTGATAAAATAAAACCTGGGATCAGGGCAATTTCCGCCTACTCGCTTGAGGAATACGACTACGATATAAAAATCAACCAGAACGAGAATCCGAACGATGTTCCGCGCGAACTCAAACAGGAGGTTCTCGACTTCGCCCTCACAAGAAGCTGGTCAAGGTACCCTCCGTTTATTCCGGCTGAATTATTTGAGGGGCTTGCCGGTTATACGGGATGGAAAACCGATGGTATCCTCGTGGGAAACGGATCAAACGAGCTTATACAGGCAATAATGACTGTGTTCCTCAAACCCGGAGATAAGCTTGTCATTCCAGCGCCGACTTTCACGCTCTATCGCCTTCTGGGTAATATTTCAGGGGCAGATGTTATCGAGGTGCCCCTAAAATCCGATTATACTTACGACTGTGATGCCCTGGAGGAAAAGTTTTTAAGCGTTGGCGATATTGTCGTAATCTGCTCGCCTAATAATCCGACCGGCGCGCTGTATCCAATTGAAAGACTTGAGAACATTTTAAAAAAGACTTCATGTCCCGTTATTGTCGACGAGGCGTATTTTGAGTTCTCCCGCGTTACGGCAACGAAGTTTCTTGATTCCTATGACAATCTTATTATACTTCGCACCTTCTCAAAGGCTTTTTCACTTGCCGGCTTACGGATCGGATATGCCCTTATGAATCCGGAACTGGCAAGAGAGGTTGAAAAAGCGAAGCTTCCATACAATATTGATTTCTTCTCCATAACGGCAGGGGCGAAGCTTCTCGAAAACTTAAATATGCTTGAAAAGTCAACCAAAGAGATAATTGCCGAACGCGACCCTATGATACAAACCATGAACAGTATTGACGGTGTCACAGCATACCCGAGCAAGGCTAATTTCATTCTTTTCGAAACACCGTATGATCCGAAGAGCGTGTTTTCCGGGCTTCTTGAGGACGGGATTCTCGTGAGGGATGTTTCATCATACCCAATGCTCGGAAAAGCTCTCAGGGCAACTGTTTCAACTCCTCAGGATAACAGACGGTTTATTCAGTCACTCGAGCGGCTGATGAAAGGCGGCATAGACGCGAAGTAAATGTGTGGCAAAGGGATAAAGGCAAAAGTTTATGGTTTGTAGGATGAGGAATGAAGGATAAATAATATATATTCGATTTTGAAATATAACAACGGACTATTCTGAAACCTGAATTTTTTTCACGAGGTAAATAATGGCGAGAACGGCAGCTTTAACACGGAAGACAAAAGAAACCGACATCTCGGTTACTCTTACCATCGATGGAACAGGAAAATCCGATATCGACA
>JABHYP010000108.1 GCA_018656855.1 Candidatus Latescibacterota bacterium
GTCGGCTTTGCAGTTGATGCGGCGAAACTGCTGAAAAACGATGGGATAAACGCAGCGGTGGCTAATGTCCATACGATTAAACCGCTGGATGCCGAAGCTGTGATGAAATACGCTGAAACAACCGGGCATATTGTCACTGTCGAGGATCACAATATTATCGGCGGTCTGGGAACAGCTGTCGCCGAGGTTCTTGCCGAAGCAGGCACAGGCAGGCTTACCCGCCATGGTGTGAAAAATACATTTGGCGAATCCGGCAAACCTGCCGAACTGTACAGAAAATACCGGTTCGATACGGAAGGTATTGCTTCTGTTGTTAAAGAGGCCATAAAAAAGTGAGCGTTTAATTGGTTTCTTTATTACTATCGAAGTAAAAGATCACTTCAATTAGAGTTAATAATATTGTTTAAGTAACATTCTTTTACAGGAGGCCGTATTATGAAAGCTATTATCGATCCTGATCTCTGCACTGCTTGCGGGTTGTGCGAAGACACATGTCCGAAAGTTTTTGAAATGGGTGATGAAGTTGCAGAAGTTATTGCTGATCCCGTTCCCTCCGACCAGGAGGATTGTTTTCTCGAAGCAGAAGAAAGCTGCCCTGTAGAAGCTATTTCACATGAGTAATCAATCAAGCCGCAATATTAGGATGGACAAGGCGGGTTTTTAACTCGCCTTTTATTTTGCAGACACCATTCTGGCAGAAATGTCAAACTACTTGTATGGAATTCACTCTTGATTAAAAACCCATTTAACGTTATCATTGGAAATGCCGGTTATTGCTCTTAACACGAGAATGGAATCCCATCATGACAAAGTTATTCAAAAAAGACGGTATCGTCCTCATAATACTTCTCATTCTTTTTTCACTTTATGCCGCCGTTTTTATTTATAAAACGAGTTTCGTTATCGATGGTGAACGGTATTATTGCCTTTTCGACGATGCTATGATTTCCATGCGGTATGCCCAAAACATGGTTGATGGGAATGGTCTCGTGATGAATCCCGGAGAACGTGTCGAGGGATATACAAATCCTTTATGGGTATTCTATATGGCGGCTGCTCATTTACTCCCGGTGAGCCAGGCAAAGATCAGTCTTATCATTCAAATCACCGGGGCGCTCTTTCTTCTTGTTAACCTTGTCTTTGTGCGGAAAATCGCTCTGCTCGTCTCAAACAATTCACAGCGTGTAGCCGTTGCATCGATATTTCTCACTGCATTCTATCTCCCGCTAATCAACTGGGGTCTTCAGGGCATGGAAGTGAGTATCCAGACACTTATCATGAGCATCGCTGTCTGGAGGACTATTCTCGCAATACGAAACGGGAAATTCCCGCTTGATGTTTATTTTCTTCTCGGGATTAACACATTCGTCCGGATCGATATGGCAATTCCCTACCTCGGTATCTGGATTTTTCTCATGGCAGTAATGCCGGGACTGCGCAGAAAACATCTCCTCTGGGGAGGATTTATCCTTGCACTTTTTCTCGGAAGCCAGACAATTTTCCGTCTGATTTATTACGGTGATCTGCTCCCGAACACCTACTACCTCAAGATGACCGGATATCCAATTTTACTGAGAATTACACGCGGACTGTATGTTTGGTGGAACTTTATATTGGGATTGAATCCGCTCTTTTTTCTTGTTCCGGTGGTTGCTCTGGTTCTTGCCTATGAACAATCCCGCGGGCTTCTTGCTCTTGTTGTGGGGCTTCAAATGCTTTACAGTATTTATGTTGGCGGAGACGCCTGGGATGATATGGGCGGGAGCAACCGATATATTGCGTTTGTTATGCCGGAGTTCTTTGTTCTATTAGCCTGCGGTCTTTCACTTATTAAAAACTTTATCACCAGCACAGTGGAAAAGATCCGGGATTTTCATAATAAGGCGGGAAGATATATTCTGAAATACCACTTTATATTCCTAATAATACTCGGCTTTATACAGTTTAACAGTAACAACGGATCACTTTCATTGAGCGGGCTGGCGTTTATCAGGCTCCCCATGCATGTCGAGCAGAATCGGGAAAGTGTCGAAAGAGCGCTTCTCATGAAACGTATCACGACTCCCGATGCCAGGATTGCGATAACCTGGGCGGGCGCTTTTCCCTATTTCTCCGAACGATTAACTGTAGATATACTGGGAAAAAATGACAGAACCATCGCACGGACGAAAATGCGGACCGGCTCCGGCTGGCAAAAGCTTACCTTTTTCCATCCAGGACATTTGAAATATGATCCGGCATATTCATTCGGCGAGTTGAAACCTGACGCGGTTATACAGTTCTGGGGCGAACTGGAGGAAAGCGAACCTTATATTTACGGAAAATATACCAATCTTGTAGTTAATGACAGGATTTACTATCTACGCGACGGCTCTGAAAAAATCATCTGGAACAAGTTTATGACTAAAACACCGGCTGAAGAAACACAGTAATCCGCATTCTTCCATTTTTACACCGGCAGATATCCTCGGGA
>JABHYP010000109.1 GCA_018656855.1 Candidatus Latescibacterota bacterium
CACGAAGAGGAAAGTAATTCTGCGCATAGTAACTATCACACTCATTTTGCCACCCTTAAAATTCCGGATTCAAGGTTTCATGTTCCAGATTTGAAGTTCAAGAAACAAAGTATAAATTCACAAATTATTATTCGGAATGCTCCAGCAGGTTCAAGAATAATTTCTTTGGTACTGCTGCCTGAGGTCTTTTGGATGCTAATCCGGGCAAAATATTCATAGTGGAAAGAATTATGTGTCCTTTGCCAAGCTGTACCCGACTCAGAGCATTCAGGATTTCCTTTGTATGCTGTCCACCGAGAGCTACGATTGTTTCTGTTCCCCAGTGGTGGAGCCGTATGCCCTGTACATCTCTTGTATTGTAAAAGAATTGGTATTCCCAATTCATGCTCTGAGCATCCGGGAGACCCCCGAGGAATGAGCTTTTACCAACAAAATAGCGGCCTCTTTGTCCAAATCGAATAATACCTCCTCCTTGATACGTAAACGGTTTTGATCTCGATACATCGTTCAACTGCTCTGCCCAGAGGTCGGCATGTTCAAGGACAATTACTGTTGCGCCGTTAACAACTCTTTTCAGGACATCCCTGTAGATTTCTTCGCCTTTATCGCCGAAATCATGAGTACCTACAATAATCAAATCTAAACCGGAATCATTTAGATCATAATCCGGTACTGTTATCCCTCGTGCCGCTTTCAATAATTCTTTTATTGTATTATCGGTTTCAATAACAGCACAGTTTTCAGGGAATCCGGGGGCGCTTAAATAATCAACTGCAAAAATATCATCGAAACCGTTTGCTTTTTCGACACCATTTTTCGTGATCCTTGCATTTACCATGTAATGGCCAGGTTTTTCAACAGGAGGCAATGTAACGGTTTCTACGAGAAGTTGGCCGAATTCCTCGCCGCCTTTGATGCTGACCGTGAATTTTTTTGTATATATGGTTTTGCCGACGGGATCGTTAAATTCAATCTCAAGCGTGTTTTTTCCATTAAGATTATTCTCGTTTACTATCCAGAAATCAACTACAGGTATAGAACCTGTCGGAAGCACCTTGTCGCGTATTTTAACCGCAATATAAAGAGGCTGTGTATAATGTCGGAGAATTGAGGGGTCCGCAGTTGGATACCTGTATATATCAACGATATCGCTGCGTGTACTTGCAGATCCCCATCCATTCAGGTTGTACGCGTCAGAGATGTTGCCCATTCGGATGTTTTCTATGTTTCGTCCGTGGAAATAATGCATATTTCTTCCCAGGCTCATGGTCAGATCATCGACCGTGGGATAAGCGGAACGGAAACCGCTTTTATCGAGGAACGTATTATATGTATTAAACCAGTCGATGTGCTCAAGCTCACGGAATCCGGTTGCACCGGTAACCTCAAGTTCTTTCTTGATTTTCTCGAGACGAACCATTGTGCCGAAAGCGCCTTCTTCACCCCAGAAAATAATTTCATCCTTGAGAATAGGGTGGAGGGAATCTCCCCTCACAATATTGTAACGCAGATAAAATGCCGGATTGTTGTAGTTTTCGTCAATATATCCTGCAAAGGGGAACCAGTGGTGCTGATCCCACCAGCCGTGATAATAGAATGTGTCGTCGAAGGGTTTCATCCACAGTTTCTGAGGGTCCTCAGAATGATTTTCAATGGACGGATGGTCAACATTTCTGTCACTGTTGTAAGTAAATATCCTCGATGGATCCAGTTCATGAACCATCCTCATGCAGTCGTAATCATGTTCGTTTGGATAATCCTTGCGGGCTTCATTTTTCAGGTTGTATATGACCATAGATGGGAGTGAGCGATCCCTGATTACCATTCGCCTGAGCTTTTCCTTTCGCCAGAAACGCGCCCTGTCATCAGGACCGTTAATATTGTCTGCTTTGTTTGGCATTATACGGTATCCACCTGGTTCTTCGTAGGTAAGGATGCCCATTCTGTCGGAATAATCCATGACAGGCGGCTGCCCGATAGCCCTGTGCAGAAGCATCATGTTGTAGCCCAGGTCTATTAGAACGTCCATTTCTCTTTTTGCCATTTCCGGGGTTGCAAATATTCCGTTTTTTGGCCAGAAACCCCTTGTCATGGCGGCCATAATGAATACACGCTTGCCATTCAGATAAAACCTCTGGTCGCCGTTTTTCTCTCCGAGCCCAAACCACCTGAAGCCGAATCTTTGACTGTATGTATCAATGATTTCACCATCATCGCTTGTAAATCTGACCGAGGCTTCATAAAGATTAGCCTGTTTCCATGTTCTGTGACCGGCGAGTTCCCATAGTTTTGCTTTCGGGGCATTAACTTTAAAAGAAAGTTTTTTTCCTTCCCGCGGAACTGATGTGGATACGGTTTTTTCCCATAGGACTTGTGAAGGATTTTTCCATTCATGAATTACCAGAGTAACTTTCCCATTATTGGTGTTGCCTGAAGAATTTCCGAGTGTGATAAAAGCCTCGACTTTTCTGGGGTTTGGTTTATTCTGGACATAAATATCATCCACATGAACGGCATCGGTTGCTTTTATAATGACCGGCCCTGTAATGCCTCCGAATCCATGGACACCGGGTACGAGGTTCTCTCCCCAGCGGTAAAGGATGTTATCCTGATAGCTGAAACTTCCGCATACATCGGTAATGCGCACATCAATACGGTTTTCTCCATCGAAGGTCACGGCATTGGTAGCATCCACCTCAAACTGGCTATTGCCTATAACATCGTAGCCTACAAGCTGCTTGTTTACAAAGACTTCTGCTCTGAGATTGACTGACTCAAAGTAAATAATTATGCGCTTGCCACGGATATCCGGGTCAAGAGTAAATTTATTGCTCCACCACGAAACCCCGTGGTAATCGCCGCCGATATCGGGAATTACACCTCCAATAGCTCCCCAGAAATGCTCTTCCACTGTTCCGGGAACATCTACAATTTTATTATATACTTTGTCAAGCCTTTCCCAGCCGCATGTCGGTGGATTAATTGGTAATTTTGAAATATTAACTGGAGGCATAAAAGCTTCATCATTATTCCAGACGGCGGCATGATCAAGCCAGAGTTGCCAGCCAGAGCCGGAAATTTCTTTTTCCCATCTTCCCGGTGCAGCATTAACGGAGGGTATGTTTAGAAGTGAACAGAACATAAAGAGTAACGCCATTTTGCGGACTGTAACGATCTTATTCATTTTCCCACCTTTTTTAAAGATTTCAGATTCCAAATTTCAGATTCAGGATTATGTATTTTTTATTATTTTTCCATATTTATAAGTGACTTGTTATTCAATACGCTCGCTTTCGGGAATGTTCAAGACTGTGACGGAGCAGTGTCCGAAACGTCCCACGCCGAGGTCAGGCTTGAACTCTGTGAATGCTCCGTTCCACAGAATAAAAAGTTTTTCCCCTTTATCGTCAAG
>JABHYP010000110.1 GCA_018656855.1 Candidatus Latescibacterota bacterium
ATCCTTTACCCCGCGGCAAGGGCTCCATCCGAAAATATACTTCACCGTACTGGCCGTGTCCTCCGGTTTGTTTCTTATAACGGTATTTTTCATCAGATTTTCCCGTAATAGTCTCCCTGTATGGGATTTTTGGAGGTTTCAATTCCACATCAATTCCAAATTTCCGTTTGAATCTGTCGATTATGACATCTATATGCAGACCGCCGAGACCTTCCAAAATAATCTGCTTCAATTCAGAGTCTGTGCGTGATATAAACGACGGATCTTCATCATGAAGCTTCAATAAACCCTGAGAGACTTTGTCTTCTTCTCCCTTTTGAAGGGGGCGCACAGCCACATCCATGACCGGTTCGAGGAATTCAAGCGGCGGGAGTTCAATTGGCATCTGTTTCGAACACAGCGTATCGCCTGTTTTGGTATTCTTCATCTTGACAAACGTACCCATGTCACCGGCAGAAAGAGAAGGCACTTCCACCCTGTCCTTGCCAATCAGATTGAAAATTACCGTCGCTTTTTCCGACGATGAACGATTGCTGTTATATATTTCATCTCCGGTTTTATAAGACCCGGAAAATATGCGAAAAAGAGAAAGTTCACCCATATGCTGCTCAACAATCGTCTTGAAAACCAGCATGCTTAAAGGAGCATCGTCAGATGCTTTCAGTTCAATTTCAGTTTTACCTTTCTTTCCGACAATATCTGGTATGTCTGCAGGCGATGGGGCGCTGCCAGCCAGAAGCTTCATTAGCAGGTCAACGCCGACATTGGTTAATGCGTCGGTGAAAAGAACAGGAAAAAGCGTTCTGTTTTGAATAGCTTTTTTTAAACCAGTGCCGATTTCCTCAGGAGTTAGTCCGGATTCAAAATACTTTTCCATCAGCGTATCATCGCTTTCCGCTGCAGCCTCAATAAGTTTTTCATGCATTTCCTCTGCTTTGGAACCTAGATCTCCAGTGATATCCCCTGTCTTGCCCTTTCCTTTTCCATCAATGTCGTAAGTATATTCCTTCATTGAAACAATATCGACAATTTTGTTAAAGCCGATTCCGGGATTTACCGGTATCTGTATCGGAAGCGCCTTTATGCCAAAACGATTTTTAAGCGAGTTTACAACTTTGTCCAAATCGGCATGTTCTTTACCAATACGGTTTATAATAATAAATACCGGTTTATCATACTTTTTGCAGAGTTCGGCTGATGTTTCTGTCCCGACCTCGAGCCCTGAAACGGCATCGACTAAAAGTACGGCAGCATCCACCGCTCTTAGTCCTGAAATGACCTCTCCAACAAAATCTGCATATCCGGGTGTATCGACGATATTAAGTTTCTTCTCCTCCCACTCTATCTGAAGGAGTGATGTCCCTATAGAAATCTGGCGTGAAATTTCATCCTCAAGATAATCCGATTTCATGTTGCCATCCTCGACCTTGCCCATGCGGTTTGTTACGCCAGATGTATAGATCATTGCTTCAGCCAGAGATGATTTGCCTGAAGCGCTATGTCCAATCAATGAAATGTTTCGAATGTCTTTTGTACCATAAGTCTTCACTGCGATCTCCCGAATGTTTATTTATATGATTATTATTATAATCAATAATTTATTAAAAAATGAAAAAATTAATCATAGAATTTACAAAAAATATAATAATAAGTCAAGCATGGTCAATTAAATATTTTAAACACAAATTGGCAAAGGAGACAACGTTGAAAAGACAATAAAGAGAAAACAAATAGAAGAAAGTAAAAAGATAAATTAATGAATTCTCAATTATCGATGCTCAACTCTAAAATATGACGACGGTCAACAGACAACTGGCTAATCCGCTATTTTTGAAAATCGATTTCGGGCATGGAATTAACCACTGATGACGCAATATTTGAGAGATGAAGGGCTATACGCTTCATATACCGGGCGCCGAGCGCAAGGACTACTGCCTGCCTTGCCTTATAGTCTGATTCGACGACCTCTTCAATAATTTCCTCGCATCTTTTTGCGATGGCACGGCTTTTATTCACAGCCTCCATAGCAAGTTTATTGTCGGAATATTTAAAAGCGTTTGAAACGATTTTAAATATTGTGAGTAATTCCTCTCCGTTCTCTTGAAAGAGTTTTTTAAAAAGCTTATAATCGCTTTTTGTATCTTTCAGGAGATTATTAAGGTCATAAAAGTTTTTGATATAATCACCGAGACGCTCAGCATCCTTACTGATACTTATCAATACAAGGCAGGCAGGAATATTAGCGCCAGGTTTCGCAGAAAGGTGAACAAGGATTTGTTTACGAATGTCGCGTTCCTTGAGATTTATGCTTTGGTCTTTAAAATAGATATTCTTTTTGACTTTCTTTGCCTCACCTTTTTTTGTTAAGGCGTTAAAAGTAAAGGCCAGCATCTCCTCGGAACTTTCGAGCATATACAGAAAATCATTTACAATTCGCAAAGAAAAAGCCTGCTCTGACCAGATTTCCATTAATTTTTTGAACATGGCTTTTTTCCTTTCACTACTAAACTACATTGTTAAATGTAATATTTAAATATGAATAGATAATAGTAAACTCTTTAGTTCACTGCTAAAGTGTTACGGGTACTAAGAGAATACCATAAACAAAATGGGTACGATATGTAAAAGTACGTAAATAATTACAAATATTAAAAAGTGTGTCTTTGATTGAGCAACAAAACTAGCAATAAATTTTGATAATCCGATCGGAACTCGTTTTATTGGATATACTATCAAAATTCCAAAAATATTAAAGATCAGATGAGAAAATGCTACTGTCATAGATGCACTAACTCCCAATGTGAGTGCTGCAAGAATAGCGGTAATAGTAGTTCCAATATTTGCCCCAAGCGTATATGGGAATATTTGTTCAATTGTCAACACACCGGCACCAACTAACGGTATGATCAGGGATGTTGTGATGGAGCTTGATTGTACAATCGTAGTAAAAAACATGCCAAAAACAAGGCTTATTAAAACATTCTTAAATAAGTAATTATTGAGTACATGCTCAATTTTTTCCATTACAATACCCTTCATATTCTTAATGATGTTTGACAAGGAAACAAACAAGAGTATGAAGGCAAGGATGAGTATAATATAGTGATTGCTGACAAAAACTGCCAAAGTTTTACTCACAGGCTGAACAATAATCTTCAAAGGACTGATAAATTTAAAACCACCAACACCCTCAAAAACTGTTTCAAGAAAAATAGATGTTTTTAAAATTATTCCTGTATACAATTCAAGTGGAAATAAAATACACGTCGCACAAATATTGAACATGTCATGTACTATTGATGCGCCAAA
The DNA here is from genome assembly GCA_018656855.1 of Candidatus Latescibacterota bacterium. Classification (GTDB taxonomy): domain Bacteria; phylum Latescibacterota; class Latescibacteria; order Latescibacterales; family Latescibacteraceae; genus JABHYP01. The sequence continues at coordinate 3,310 of JABHYP010000110.1, forward strand.
TGACCTTTCAAATTCTGCTCTTCGTCCGATATACCCAAACGATACAATAGTATTCGTCACAGTTGTACCGATATTCGCACCCATTATCATGGGTATTGCGTTCTGAAGCGGAAGAGTCCCGGCAGCAACCATTGCAACCACAATAGACGTTGTTGTCGATGAACTCTGAATTATACTGGTGAAAACTATACCTATAACCAAGCCCATAAAGGGATTTGAGGTGGCGTGATCCAATAAAGGTTTTAATGTGTCCCTGGATGATTTAAAAGCAATTCCCATGAGGTCAATGCTAATTAGAAATAAATATACAAATAACAGTACTTTAAGAAATCCAAAAAGGATATCGAGTTTGTCCTGGGAATTATAGGCTCTTAATTCAGTCATTTTTCAAAATTACCAAATTGTATATTTATATGAAATAATTGAAAAAATAAAAATAGAGGAATGCCAAAAAAAGAGCTGTAATCATTATAATAATTAAAAGTATGAGCATAATTAGTGATCATACGGCTCTTTCTTGAAAGTTGAAGATAAAAAGTGGTTTTCCTGGATTCAACTACAACAATACTGTTTATGGTGCCGAAGGGGGGATTTGAACCCCCACAAGCTTGCGCCCGCCGGTCCCTGAAACCGGTGCGTCTACCAATTTCACCACTTCGGCCTCATTCTGTAATTATTATGCATATTAACTCAGAAATATAATATAAAACTATATGTTATAACAATCAATAGAAAATAGCATTCCGCATCAGTCATATTTTATGTTTCAGTCATTTGACCAAATCCTCTCTGACAGGCGAAAAAATATCTATCAAAACCGACGGTTCCTCAAGAGTCCATGCATTATGTTCCACACCTATTGGAGCATGATAGAAGTCTCCCGGAAGAAGTGTTTGTTTTTCTCCACCGACATTGAATCCCATCTTCCCCTTCACAAGATAGCCCATCTGTTCCTCATTTTTATGTGAATGAACAGGAAAAGTTTTATTAGGCGGGAAATAATATACGATAATCTGCATGTTTTTACCGGTGTAGATATATCTTTTTACATCTTCTTCTACAATTTCTGATACAAGGTCAATATCTTTGAAAAAATATTTAAAGTTTTCCGGAAGCATTTAAATTCTCCTTTATAATTCAATTTTTATTTATTGGATATTTGTTTTTCTGGTTTTCAGAAATATTATTAATCCAATAAAAGCCATAAGTCCTCCCGCGAAGGAATCAGCCGCAAATGCGCTCATATCACCATAGAGTTTCATCGCTATCCCCACAAAAATGATGATCAGGCCGAGAAGCATAAGGGCTATGCTAACCACAAAGAAAGGTGATGGTTTTTTTTCTGCATCTTTTTCAATGCTAGGAAAAGTCGGAACAGACATTTTGTTGAAAAATTCATCTACACGTAGTTTTTCTTCACTTTGCGTCTTAAATGCTGATGAACCTATCCACATTCCGAGAATTGTTGCAAGAATGTTTACTCCTATTGAAACTGAATTGTATCCCTGTTTCAGCCAGTACGAAAGAATTTCGTCAGTCACAATTCTTTCCTGGTATACCCTGAGGAGGATAATATTTGCAACAACAAGGCCGATACCGGAGAAAGTTCCCACCAGCACACCGGTTATAGCTCCTCGTGAATTTATTTTTTTAAAAAAGAGGCCGCCCAAAAGTGGAAGCATTATTGCCGGCCCTAGCGCACCGAAAGCTTTTACCATAATATCATACAGGTTAAATCCCCTGACATAGCTAATCCCGATGGCAAAGAAAATTGTTATACCGCCAATAATCGCCGTGTTAATGCGTCCCCCCCTTATCAGCGATGA
>JABHYP010000111.1 GCA_018656855.1 Candidatus Latescibacterota bacterium
AACCCAGTCAACAAACACAGTTGCGCGGGCGGGTTCATTACCGAAATCGAAGAATTCACTGTATACTTTGTTCGTCATTCCCAGGTTATCGTAGTTATCCAGAAAGACATGGCTCATCACCACATTATCCCAGCCCAGGCCGGCCTGTTTGAGTACTCCCTCAATATTACGCATGCTCTGCCTGACCTGTTCCTCGTATGTGCCGGGATGTTTGCCGTCAGGAAGATGATCACCCTTACCGGAAATGTAGAGAGTCTTTCCTCCAATTATGCCCGGGCTGAACGGAAAACCTTCGGGCGGAGCGCCGACCATCTTCTTTTCGGATAGGTCGGCATAAGCAATACAGGTGATCTCAATCTCTGAGTCGCCGGGGACCTGCGGAACTCCAAGCGTGGTGCGGGCCGGCGGTTCATTCGGGAAAAATTCTGCATAAATCTTGTTAAATTCAGGGTATTTCGTATGGTCCTGAAGATAACAGAAGGACTTGACCACGTGCCGCATATCAAGGTTCATAACTGCCAGTGACTTCTTTATCTCATTAAGGCAGTTCTTGACTTTTTCGGGATAATCCTCATCGGGACGATAATCACCTTTACCGGATATGTAGAGGGTCTTCCCCACCATAACTCCTGGCGCAAAAAGGCTATTAGGCCTGCTTCCGTCTCTTGTTGCAAACTTTTTCTCAGGGATCTGGCTAAATGCCATACTGACAGCAATCAAGCTCGCCAGAATTACCGTTATTGATACCAGACAAATCTTTTTCATGCTCTTCTCTCCTTTTACAGGGTAAACATTGAGTAAAATTTACGATTTAATTTTACGTTTATTTTCATCTTTCCTTTTTTAAAACACAAGCTTATAATTTACTTTTTCGCACGTTTCGCCGTCCACTCAGCGGACCAGTATTCACCCATATTAACCGTTCCCTTCATCGAATCTCCTTCGATTGTGCCGGTAAAACTGAACCGGGAACTAGCGGTTTGATTCCTGAGAGATGTAGAGAAAGTAACTTTTTTACCCTCCACTCTCCCGCGCAGTTTACCCTCGAGGGCAGCGCCTTTATAAGCACCTGCAAGCTCGTTGCCATCCTGCGTGATAACAGCAGTATGATTGCCGGTGCCCCTGACAAAGTTAATGGTAATATTCCATTTACCCGCAACATTTTGATCCTGGGCAATTGCAGCGCCTGAAAAACACATAGCCAGGATAATTAGACTGACAACAAACAATTTTCTCATGTCGTCCTCACAATTCGTTATAGTTTTTAGTTAACACGTTATAAATTTATCGTCTCCTAACTCGCGCTTGTAAATATTTCTTTAAGCCTTTTTGCCGCAATTACCTCTTCCCCTTCGCACATCATGAAGGGCATTACGGTCACTCCTCTTTTCGGTACAGATTTCCCTTCGATAGCGGCTCTTCTGGATTCATGGTTATTAGCTGTGGCAATTGCAATGCGTGGGCTGCCGTTCCATAACTGCTGATGAACCTCACGCAGTGTCAGCTTAATTCTGTTTTCATCCCATTTAATTGACAGGGTCGGCGCTACATTGGAACGCATGTACGGCTGAACAATTTTGGTTGTAATACCGTCGATGGAAGATATAACACCGTCGATATGCTTCAGCCATCCTTCCCATTCCTTGAACTCGGCCTCATGGTCGCGGCCGTTAAGCCAGAGATCGTAAGCAGCCAGCACACCCATAATCTCTTCTTTTCCAACCTTCATGGGACGGCCGATACCGCCGCTGGGAGAGACATTCATCTCGGCCCATTTGCAAAGGTCTTTACGCCCCAGAAGCAGCCCGGAACTCTGCGGGCCTCTCATGCATTTCCCACCGCTGTAACAGACGATGTCGGAACCCGATTCAAGATACACGTTCGGTACATCAGGGCGTTCGGCGGCGGCATCGACAAAGATAGGAACTCCTTTTCCCCTGCCGACAGCAATAATGTCCTCGTAAGAAATCTCCCCGCGGTCGTAATGCTCGCCAAGCACGTGAATCATAGCTGTTTTGCCATCAACCGCCTGTCTAAATTCTCTTGTGGTCTCGACCACAACGAGCTCTGCGCCGAGACATTTACATGTAGAGATAAGATATCCTGTATTGTGCTCTTTCGGTGTGACCACCACATTTTTCATGCCGCTTGTATCGGGAAGTTTGGCCTTTTTCCTGCGATCTCCCTCGGTAATACAGCCGGCAGTAGCCGCAAAAATCGCCGCCGATGCGCCGCATGTCACAAATCCCCATTCGCAGCTTGTCAATTCACCCAGCCTTTTGCTGACACCCTCAAATAATTCCCCCATCGAGACGTAACCCGTCGTTGCATCCATCACCGCCGCTTTTATTTCAGGAAGCATCAGCGAACCGCTCAGCGTGGTCATTGTTCCCCAGCAGTTAATCAGGGGTTCCACGCCGATCGAGCTGAATTGCGGTATCGGTATCCGGTATGATCCTTTGGAAGATGACATGGCTGATGATGTGATTGATCCCACATTGCAAACCGCCATACCGGTGAGAGCTGTAAGACCCGCACCTTTAAGGAGATTCCTGCGTGTAAAATGCGCTGAACCAATCTTTTTTTCTTTTGTCGATAATTCAGGTTTCATATTCATTCCTCCATTTTGATGTATAATAATAATTTATAATAAGTTAGAAGTTTCAGGTTACAGAATAGTCTGTTGTCCGTATGCCTTTTGCAACTACTGACTGCTCCTGTAGAATTTTTCTATCTTCGTCTTTGGCTTACGAGACAGGATAAAGGATGTCCGCGCTACATGATTATTCTTTTCATACCCGGAATTGCCCTGGATACAAGTTCTAACCGTGTATGTGGACTCGAAATATGGATTATAAAGATCGTTAAAGGATTTATAATTTATATCCCCATTCGCCATATACACCGTACCCGAAACAACATTTTCTATTCCGAGCCCCGCTTCGCGTATCACTTCCATGTGATTTTGCATCATCAGCTTAAACTGTGATTCCATGCCGCCGGGAACCGATCCGGTTATCGGATTATAACCTGCCTGCGAAGACAAATAAAGAGTATCGCCGGCCCACACACCGGGGCTTGCGGTCATGGCCAATCCTTCCGGGCCTGATCTCATGCTTGCTGGGCGGACAACTTTCCGCTGTGACAGGTCAGTCGTTGCGATGCAGGTGATTTCAATGTGCGAGCCGACAGGAAGCGCATCGACAAAAACAGTCGCCCGCGCAGGCTCATTTCCGAATTCAAAGAACTCGCTGTATACTTTATTTACAATACCCAGGTTATCATAGTTGTCCAGATAGACATTGCTCCACACTACATGGCGGAAATCAAGACCGGCTTCTTTTAGGATATTTTCCACATTCCTCATCGACTGCCTGACCTGTTCCTCGAATGTCGGTGGGTGCCCGCCATCATGGAGATGATCCCCCTGCCCCGATATATATAAGGTCTTGCCTGCAATAATACCCGAACTGAAAGGCAGTCCCGGCAATTCCGATGGCGGCTTGCCGGCAACCCTCTTTTCTGAAAGGTCGCTGTATGCGATGCATGTTATTTCAATCTGTGCGCCTCCAGGAAGCCATCCCACCGCTATCGTGGTACGGGTAGGGAATCCCTTTGGGAAGAATTCTGCGAAAACACTATTCATTTCGCCGTAATGACGAATATCATCCAAAAACACCCATGCTTTTACAACGTTCTCCATATCCATGCCGGCGGATTTCAGGTTGCCGCGGATATTTTCTAGGCACTGCCTGACACGTTCCGGATAGGTTGGCGGCGAGCTTGTTTCCTCTCTCGAAAATTGGTCGCCTCTTCCGGCAAGATAAAGCGTTTTTCCGACCTTGACACCATGTTCCCAGGCAGGGACGCTCCAAGCAAAAAATGTGATCTGCATCACAATTACAAGAATACAAAAAAAAGTTTTCTTCATACATTTCCTCTAAAAATAAGTTTCAGGTTTAAGATTCCGGATTAGTCCGTTGTCATATTTCAGAATTGAGAGTTTATTATTTGCCCTACTGTGCCTATTATTTCTTCTCCCGCGCAAAGATGAAATGTGTTTTCACACGTTCGATACTTTCTAAATACCCTGAATTGGGCTGCAGGCAGGTTCTGACTCCGAGATACGGATTGAAATACGGAAAATAAATTTTATTAAATGCCTGATAGTCATTACCATCCAGTAAATAGACATTGCCGGAGACGAGATTGTCAAACCTGAGGCCTGCCTCGCGGAGCACCTCGAGGTGGTTATCCATCATCAGGTGTGTCTGTGCTTCGAGGCCGTTTGCTATGAGCCCTTTTGTCGGCAGTGTTCCGATTTGCTCGGACAGGTACAGTGTATCGCCAAGCCACACACCGGGGCTTGCGGTCGGAGCTTTCCCGTCGGGACCGTATCTCATGCTCTTTGGACGCACCACTTTGCGTAGTGATAGATCGGTTGTGGCGAAACAGGTAACCTCGATATGCGATTCGACAGGAAGGCCTGCGACAAACACATTCGCTCTGGCAGGCTCGTTGCCGTATTCAAAGTATTCGCTGTAGACCTTGTTAAATATTCCCTGGTTTTCATAAGCCACTTTGTCCATGAAGATTGTTGACCAGACCACGTGACGCCAGTCGAGTCCAGCGGCTTTCAAACCCTGTTCGACCCAGTACATACACTGTCTTGCCTGATCTTCGAACTTTTCCGGTCGACTACCGTCGGGAAGGTGGTCGCCCTGCCCGGCAAGATAAAGAGTTTTCCCGGCGACGATTCCGACACTGAATGGCAGGTTAAATGCTCCTTCACCGCCGACAGCTTTTTTGCCGGAAAGATCGCTGTACGCAATGCAAGTGATTTCTATCTGTGAGCCGCCTGGAATCCAGTCTACCGATAACGTGGTACGTGCGGGAGGGTCTTTCTTGAAATAGGTTCTGTATACCTTGTTCATTTCCGGGAACTTATCAATGTCATCGAGGTATACGAAGGTTTTTACAATATTCTCCATATCCAGCCCGGACTTTTTCAGGTTAGCGCGGATATTTTCCATGCACTGCCTGACACGTTCGGGATATGTATCCGGATAAGTTCCGTCCGGTCTGCGGTCTCCCTGACCTGATATGTAAAAGGTTTTCCCAACCATCACACCGCCGGGTGCAGCTATTGCGCACGGCATGAACCATACAATCAACAACGCAGTAACTAACAGCATAAAAGTAATTTTTTTCATACTACTCATGGCATTCTCCTCGAATAGATACAGGATTTATGTTTCAATTTATTTGAATTTTTTATTTTTCATTAATAGGTAATCACAGAGGATTACCCCTACATTTCATTCTCATTTCTTCCGAAATGACTGCTTACCTCACAGGCACTGAATGTTTTTTAATATACTCCTCAACCGTCTGCCTTCTCGAGTATGAGGCGCTCGCTGTAACAGGTGTGTCCTGACCTCCAAAATGTAAGAACGCTTCGGCGTATTCAAGTCCGTACTGTTCGCCGAGGCGTTTATAAGATGTCATCATGAATTGTTTGACATAAGCGCGGTCGGCGGTCTCGTCGTCGTTGCCTAATATCGGGAGCCGCTTCCCCTCCTTCGCCAGCTTTTTTCTAAGGCGGGAACCCCAGCATCCGCCGCCCTGGGATTTACATGCAGTGAGAGCATCGATTTTCTGTTCGATATAGGAACTTACATCGACTACATGGTTGTAAGGCTGACCCGCTCGTCCTACAAAGTAGTAGCGTTCGCCGATTTCGTGGGGTTCGATTCCGGCTTCAAGGTGTTCCTCGTAATCCCTTACATACGGGTGGTCCTCGTCCACAGCACACATCCAATAGGCTGATCCGACAGCTTCGCCGGTTACCCAGTGGTCAGGATTTTCTTCACCATGCCCCCATGGATTAAAAGTCAGTACAGTATCGACTTTAAGGTGCCTGAAGAGGAATATGAGACGGCTGCGGATTTCCACAGGCGAAATACCATCCATGCGGTGATTGCGGTAATAAAAGTCGAATACATCGCTGAACCCGAGGATTTCAGCCATCTTGTAATGTTCTTCTTCATTGCTTTTGATATTCTCGTTGGCGGTTCCATATCCGCACTTTTCATCATTGCTCGTTCGGATCAGGTAACCGGTATAGCCTTCATTGATAAGCTTGGCACAGGTTCCTGCACAGAAATATGGAATATCGTCAAGGTGTGCATGAACAGCGGCAAACACTTTACCTTTGAATGGCTTTCCCCGACGGTTGCGTTCGATTTCGACTTCTCCAATACCTTCCGCCGCAAGCGTGTCCGGCGGGCCGGTAATACCCACACTTTCCGCAAGGAGCGCGCCTCCGGCGGCTGCTTTGCCGAAAATACTATGACGTGCCATGATAACTCCTCCACAATGTAGGGACAAACCTCCGTGTTTGCCCTTTATTTCGTACGGTTCTGCCAGTTACCGTAAAGGTACGGCATTCCCTTTTATATATCTTTCAACCTCAGATTCCTCCGGCGGCCTCTGATCTATGTAATAAAACCTTTCAGCGTAATCCAGTCCGTACTTTTCTTTCATGTCCTCGAAAGTACTCCAGCCTTTAATAAGAAAATGACGGACATATTCACGGTCTGCTGTCTCGTCATCATTTCCGAGTATCGGCAGGCGCTTACCCTCTTTTGCAAGACGATTTCTAAGCTTTGAACCGCTGTTTCCGCCGCCCTGGGATTTACATTCGGCGCATGAAAGTATTTTCTGTTCGATTGTTGAACTGATGTCGACCACACGGTTGAAAGGCTGTCCGGGTCGCATGACGGCATAGTACCGCTCCCTGACACTATGAGGTTTCACACCGGCTTCAAGGTGTTCCTCGTAATCGTCGCCCATACCCGACATCCAGCAGGCTTCCTCAACTGCCTTTGCAGTCACCCAGTGGTCGGGATTTTCCTCGCCGTGCCCCCAGGGATTCATCGAAACAACTGTATCAACTTTTAAAAGTCGAAATAGGAATATTAGCCGGGAGCGGATTTCCACCGATGAAATACCGTCCATACGGTGGTTGCGGCAATAGAAGTCGAAAACATCGGTGAATCCCAGTGTTTTCGCCATTTTGAGGTTTTCTTGTTCATTGCTTTTGATATTTTCAGCGCAGGTTCCCGGGCCGCATTTCTCATCATTACTCGTCCTGATAAGATAGCCCGTATAACCCTCATTGATGAGCTTGGCACAGGTTCCGGCGTAGCGGTGTGGCATATCATCAAGGTGCGCTTGAATGGCAGCCAGGACCTTGCCTTTGTGTGGTTTTCCAGGTACATCGCGTTCAACCACAACTTCACCAATATCAGCTCTTGCCGCCCAGGCGTTTCGGGAACCGCTAAAACCTATGGTGTTTCCAAGGACTGCTCCGCCGGCAATTGCTTTACCGAAGAAGCTGCGTTGTGCCACGTAAATATCCCCCTGATCTGTCAGACTAAAATAATTTACATTCTTTGATGCCGGTTACCGTATCGGCACAGTATTTTTCTCAATATACCTTTCTACCTCGGATTTTCCCGCAGGCCTGCGCTGATCAACGTAGTAAAACGGTTCAGCATACTTAAGACCGTGTTTAGCAGAGATATCTCCGTATTCTCTCAGCATAAACTTCCTGGCATACTCTCTATCAGCCGTACGGTCATCGTTTCCGAGTATCGGGAGACGCTTACCCTCTTTGGCCAGCCGCTTCCTGAGCAGGGAACCACGGTTGCCGCCTCCCTGAGATTTGCATTCAACAAGCGAATCTATTTTCTGTTCGATATAAGAACCGATATCCACGACACGGTTATACGGCTGTCCGGAACGCATTACCATGTAATACCGCTCTTTGACTCCGTGCGGCATCACACCGGCTTCGAAGTGTTCCTCGAAATCGTTGTCCATGCCAGACATCCAGCACGCTTCCGCAACTGCCATTGCAGTTACCCAGTGGTCGGGATTTTCTTCGCCGTGCCCCCAGGGATTCATTGAAACCACTGTGTCGACCTTGAGGAAGCGAAAGAGGAAAATGAAACGGGCGCGTATCTCCGCAGAAGATATGACATCCATGCGGTGATTGCGGTAATAAAGATCGAATACATCGGTAAATCCGATGGCGTTAGCCATCTTGATGTTTTCCACCTCATTGCTCTTGAT
>JABHYP010000112.1 GCA_018656855.1 Candidatus Latescibacterota bacterium
AAGCAGCTACAATTGCTTTCTCCACAATACTCCAGGCATTAGAGTTCTTGTGGAAAATCGAGCGCAGTTTACGGAACATACAGATTCTTACAAAGTTGTACACACTTTGAATCGAAGTCATTTCCGGTGTTGTGATAAGAAGATGATCGGTTGCGCCCAGGAAAAAATCGATGATGTTGTAAGAGGTTCCTGCCCCGAGATCAAGCACGATATGATCAACATGAAGATTTTCCAAATAGCGTAGGAGTTTGAGTTTCTGAGCGTACCAGGGATTGGCAGATCCCATGATACCTCCGGAGCCGCCGATAAATTTGAGATTATATAAGGAAGTATCCAGAATGATTTCATTCAGATCATGAACTTTCCCGCTCAGAAAATCGCCAAGTGTTTTTTGAGGATATCGTACTCCCAGGCAGGTATGCATGTTGGCATTACCCAGATCAAGGTCTACAGCAACAACATTTTTCCCGAGGCTGGCGAGTACAATAGCAAAATTTGATGCTATCAGGCTTTTACCTATTCCGCCTTTTCCACCTCCAACTGCCCAGATGTGCTGCCCTCTGTCCGGTTCGCCCTGCATTTTTCTCACCTGTACACAAAATTTTCCGGGAAACATTACATATTTATATATACAATATAAATAAACTGTTCTGTGTTACCTAATAAAATTTATAGAAAGCGTAACAAATAAAGTGCGAAATAATTTAAATAATAAAAATACTTTATTTTCTGATTTTTTCTATTGTTACCATGTCTTGTCTATTACGCCGCCGCCCAGAACCACATCGTTATCATAAAACACAGCACTCTGCCCGGGTGTTATCGCCCTCTGCCGGGTGTCGAAAGTTACAAGGGCGCTGTCGGGTGTCAATGTAACTTCCGAAGGAGAACCGGTGTGGCGGTAGCGAATCCGTGTGGTGCATCTGAAAGTATTCGAAGGTGGAAATCCACGTGTCCATACAACTCCGGTTAAGGACATGGACTGTAACATCATATCCTTATCTTCTCCGACAGTAACAGAGTTTGTTCTGGTATCGACCGATGTGACATAGACCGGATGTCCGAACGCAATACCGAGCCCCCTGCGCTGGCCGATGGTATAATGCGCCGCACCCTTGTGCCTGCCTACCGGAATTCCGGAGACAGTCAGAATATCACCTTCAGTGAGAGGAAGTGGAGGATTATCGGGGAAACGGTTGCAAAGGAATCTGCCGTAATCATTGTCGGGGATAAAACATATTTCCTGGCTCTCGCTGCGGTGAGCAGTTTTAAGGTTTCGTTTATCGGCTTCCCTGCGGGTTTCCTCTTTGGTCATTGTGCCGAGCGGAAAAAGAGTGGCAGCAAGTTTTTCTGTGTCAAGGCCCCACAGGAAGTAAGACTGGTCTTTGTTCAGGTCAATCCCGGCAAGAAGAGAGCAGGTGTCATCATTGTTGCGGGCTACACGGGCGTAGTGGCCGGTAGCGATGAGGTCACAGCCGAGTGCGCGGGCTTTTATCTGCAAGGCATGCCACTTTATGAATGTATTACAGCGCACGCAGGGATTAGGTGTACGGCCCGAGAGGTATTCGCTGATAAAATCCTCAACAACAAGGTGTTCAAATTCCTCCCGGAGGTTTACGGTATAATGCGGAATACCAGCGTCGAAGGCAACTTTCCGGGCATCCTCAACAGTTGAAAGATCGCAGCATCCACGGTCGTTTCCCTTTCCGCCGAAGTGGTCGTAATCCCAGAGATGCATTGTCAACCCTACAACCTCAAAACCCGCTTCTTTGAGCAGAATCGCGGCCAGGGAACTGTCCACACCTCCGCTCATGGCTACAGCAACGCTTGAGGAAGGATAGTCATCCGGATTGAGACCGGAAAGAATCCGGAAAGAGTCCATTTTATGTTTCACATTAGAATTCACTGAATGTATAAAATTATACGCCGGGAGATAAGTATTGAATTTATTTGTATGTCATCACGTTTAAAATTTCATGTCTTTTTTTTATAATCCACGATAGCATCATGGAGAGCGTCCGCAGCAAGATTTGAGCAGTGCATCTTTGCCGGAGGAAGGCCATCCAGAGCTTCCGCCACTGCCTGCTTGCTTATCTCCTCAGCCTCTTCAAGCGTTTTGCCCTTTACCATCTCTGTTACCATCGAGGATGTAGCGATGGCGGCACAGCATCCGAAAGTGCGGAATTTAGCTTCCTCAATAATGTTATTCTTGACTTTGATATTGATCTCCATAACATCGCCGCATACAGGATTACCCTGTTTCCCCACGCCATCGGGATTTTCCATTGCGCCGACGTTTCTGGGGTTCTCAAAATGATCCATTACTTTTTCAGTATACATTATGCTTTCTCCTGATATATAGATGCTGCGTTTATTGTTCAGTCTTTAATAAGCTGATACTGAAAGTTAAAATTTCTTTTTATAATTCCCCCGATATCTTTCTGAGCCGTTCCACAGTAGGGGGGAGAATGTTAAGTATATGGTCAACTCCTTCATCTGTAGAGCCCCATCCCATGCTGAAGCGGAGAGAACTCTGGGCAGCTTTCGGTTCGCGTCCCATCGCGATTAAAACATGCGATGGCGCCACTCCTCCCGACGAACATGCAGAACCGGTCGATGCGGCAATACCCTCCATGTCCAGGCTGAAAAGAAGAGCCTCGCCGTCAACACCCGGAATGGAAATATTTGATGTTCCCGGAAGACGCGGCGCTCCTCTGCCGTTGAACAGTATGTTCGGAATCTGCTCGCCAATGCTTTTTTCCAGACGGTCTCTCATCGCCGAAATCTTTCTCCCATCCTCTTCCATTCCCTTAAGAGCGAGTTCAAATGCTTTTGCGAATGCCACAATGCCCGCCACGTTCTCGGTACCGGGACGAATTCCCCGTTCATGGCTGCCGCCGTAGGTCAGGGGAGAAACCATGACCCCATTTTTGATGTACAGGACGCCCACTCCCTTGGGTGCGTTCAGTTTATGCCCGGACATCGACAGCAGGTCGATATCCATTGAGCGCACATCAATGGGAGTTTTGCCCGCAGCTTGGACAGCATCGGTGTGAAACAGGGCGCCAACCTCATGTGCGATTTCAGCTGTTTTTTCTATATTCTGGAGGACACCTGTTTCGTTGTTAGCGTGCATAATGCTGACAAGAGAAGTGCTTTCATCCACAGCATCACGCAGGGCATTAAGATCAACCTCGCAACTGCTATCAACCCCGATATACTTAACATTAAATCCGTCACGCTCGAGTTTTTCAGCCGTTTTGAGTATTGC
>JABHYP010000113.1 GCA_018656855.1 Candidatus Latescibacterota bacterium
ATCGGTTTTTTCGACCATATGCTTACTCTGTTAGCCCGGCATGGTTTTTTTGATCTCAGCGTGAAGTGTAAAGGCGACACCGAAGTCGATTTTCATCATTCTGTCGAGGATGTCGGTATTATCATGGGTAAGGCTTTTTATGAAGCACTCGGGGATAAAGCCGGAATCGCCCGTTACGGATTTTCCTGCGTACCCATGGAATATGCCTTGGCGCGGGCTGTGGTTGACATCTCAAACCGGATTGCCCTTGACTACAATATCCCTGAGAAGGTTGAAAAAATCGGTAATTTCGACAGCGAGCTGATTCCTGAATTCTTTAAGGGATTTTCCGATAACGCCCGCATCAATCTCCATATAGATCTTTTAAAGTCCTCGAACGGACATCATGATATCGAGGCTGTTTTCAAAGCTGTTGCACGGGCGCTTGCTGATGCATGCCGTTTCGATGAGCGGGTGAAAGGCCAGCACAGTACTAAAGGCCTACTGTAAGATAGCTCCCCTGACTTCTGTTTCGTGAATATTTATATTGTTTTATTGCTGTTTGATAACAACATAATTGAGAACGTAAAATGGAATTTTCGACCATTGCCTTTGCATTCCTATTAACATTATTTGCAGGATTAGCGACAGGGATAGGCAGCGCACTTGCTTTTTTCACAAAACGTACCAATACGAAATTTCTGTCTGTAGCGCTCGGTTTTTCCGCAGGCGTCATGATTTACGTTTCATTCATCGAAATGTTTCCTTTGGCACTGAACTCTCTCGTTACAGAATTAGGCAACAAGGTTGGAAATATAATAACTGTGGCCGCATTCTTCGGCGGGATTTTATTGAGCGCCCTCATCGATAAACTCGTACCGTCGTTTGAAAATCCTCATGAACCTCATAAAGTTGAAGAAATGGAGGACATCGAAAAATCCGCCCGTTTCCGGAGCCTCTACAGAATGGGCTTATTAACTGCACTCGCTCTCGCAATACATAATTTCCCTGAAGGCCTTGCGACATTTGCAAGCGCTTTAAAAGATATTAAGCTCGGGATTCCCATTGCCATTGCCATTGCCATTCATAATATCCCCGAAGGCATCGCTGTTTCTGTGCCGATTTATTTCGCAACAGGAGACAAGAAAAAAGCTTTTATGTACTCTTTTCTTTCCGGGCTTGCCGAACCAGTCGGAGCTGTTGTCGGCTATCTTCTCCTATTGCCTTTTTTTAATGATACTGTTTTCGGAATCCTTTTTGCAGCGGTTGCCGGTATAATGGTATTCATCTCACTTGATGAGTTGCTGCCTGCCGCAAGAGAATACGGCGAGCACCACCTGTCGGCATACGGTTTAATTGCGGGCATGGCAGTGATGGCTGTCAGTCTGCTTCTGTTTTTGTGAAAAGCCTTCTTATATTTGCCTTCAAATAAGTATAAGCAAAATATTATTAAATTTGAGAATAATCCGGTTAAACTCCCATGAACACCTTTTTTGCAATATTTAAAGCCGGAATGAAGATCGGGTTGAGAATAAAACTCAACAGCGGGATGTTAAAAATCCATTCAGCAACTATCAATCCAAGAAATATTTTCGGCACAACGGTCATGGCTTTCATAAATCCTGCCCGCTGATTGCTTTTAAGAAAAGCCATTACAATCCGGGAACCATCGAGAGGATAAACAGGCAGCAGGTTGAATATCGCCAATCCGATATTTATCATGAAAAGGATGTAGAGAAACGCTGTAAACATCGACCCCGGATTCACAAAGCCAAAACGAAATAACAGCCCCGTAAAAGCTGCCAGCACGATATTCGACAGCGGTCCCGCAGCAGCTACAATCGCCATGCCCATAATCGGATCCTTGAAATATATCGGATTTACCGGCACGGGTTTTGCCCATCCGAAAGGACCGAAGAAAAGCATTAACGCCCCGAATGGATCCAGGTGAGCCAAAGGGTTTAACGTGAGACGCCCCTCCCTTTCGGCGGTTGAATCTCCCAGTAATCTGGCAATATAACCGTGGGACAGTTCATGAACTGTCAGTGCGATCAGGATTGCGGGAATTCTGATAATCATTACAATAGACAATTCTTCACCCATTCTTTTTCGCCGGTTACCGAACAGCGACTTGTTTATTCAATCACCCAAGCTCTTCCATACGCCGGGCAAGCAGAAATTCTATTTCCTTAACATCTTCTTCTGAAAGCATCCAGTCACCGGCCATGACTGTTTCCTCTATCTGTGAGGGTTTTCGTGTGCCTACTATTGCCGAAGTCACCTCGTGTCGGCGAAGCACCCAGGCTATGGCAAGCTGCGCCGCAGTCTTTCCGTTTCTTTCAGCGATTTCACGCAGTCCCTCGACCAGTTTCATATTTATAGATAGTTCCGGTTCATGAAACTGAGGATCCATGCTCCGGTGATCTTCCTCGGAGAGAGTTTCAGCGCGCTCTTTCGTGAATTTCCCGGTGAGAAGCCCCTTTTGCATGGGGCTGTAAACAACAACTCCGATATTGTTTGCCACACAGTATCCGAGCAGTTCCATTTCCACATCGGATTTTATCATGCTGTACGGCGGCTGAAGCGATGCTACAGGATGTATGTTCTTTATACGTTCAATGTGCCCGACATTAAAATTCGATACTCCGGCATAGCGAATTTTACCCTCCTTCACAGCATCCGCAACAGCACTCCAGCCTTCCTCGATATCATCCTCAGGTACAGGCCAGTGGATTTGATAAAGGTCTATCACATCAGTATCAAGCCGTTTCAGACTTGCTTCGATTTCTTTCTTGATACTGCCTTTTTTCAAAGAGCCGGTTATATTTCCTTCCCTGTCCCACACACGGCATCCCTTCGTCGCAATAATCGGCCGCCCGGGCAATTCTTTTAAAGCCTTGCCAACAACTTCCTCGGAGTGGCCAAGTCCATATACCGCGGCAGTGTCTATCCAGTTCACACCTTTCTCGACTGCGTGCAAAATAGCTGCGATTGATTCCTTATCATCCTGGTATCCCCAGCTGAACTGCCAGCCTCCTCCGCCGATTGCCCATGTGCCAAGACCGACTGTCGACAATTCGAGGTCTGTCCATCCGAGTTTCCTTGTTTTCATAGCAAGCCCTTTCTACATATTCATAAATGATTTTCTAATCAACAAGCAGATTAAAATCATCAAGTATGCGGCCACTTAACTGCGCACGTATTTTATCGGGATTGTTAACAATATCCGCAAGTAGTGTCCTGAAATCGTTTATATTTCTTTTAATCCTCCTGTTTATATATATCCTCAGGACAGGCGATATGACTTTTAACATAATTTTATCAGCTATAGTGCTGCCCTCTTCGCCATAAATGTTCAACTTTACCAGAACCTGGTTTCGAGAATTCGGAAAATTAAAAAGAAACAGAACTCTGCCTCGTAAATTCTTAGGGACAAACCATTTTTTCAGCGTTCCGCTAGCTAAAAATATCCTGTTGTTATTACCTTTTTGTAATTCGAAAACGTCCCCCTCGATTCCTGTCGGATCAATAATGTGAAAACCTGACCCCTTAATGCTTACCTCGTACTGCGGGTAAAAGTTATACACCTTCCACAGTCTGCCCATGAGGTACAGATTATCCAGAATTCGATTCCAGAGTTCAATAGAAGTATCAAGTGTAAACTCGTTTTCAATCTCGACAAATGCATTTTCAACAAACTTTTCAATATTTACACTATCAGCAGGTGATAGTGTGCCCACCAAACAACAAACAATGAAAACAGCTAACAGCCACAGTCTCAACGGTAAAATCTCATTTCTTACATGTACTTGTTTCATTTTCAAGAAAAAAAAATTTTCAAGTTTCAGATTACATATTTCAAGTTATTAAACATTTAGCCATAATAATTCAAATGTTGGTGAATTATTCTTTTTGTGTAACTCTGTGCCTTTGCCTCTTTGATACTTATCAAATTTTTATTGCTTCGTGATTAACAGCGGATTTATGGCTGCATTCAGAATAACTGCATATGCTACTTGCCTGTTTTTACAGAAGTTTAACCTTGTAAAACTATTCTCAATCGAATATCATATAAAGTACTATCATCGTTGCCAAAAGCAGCGCCGAAAGGAATTTGTAATTGAGAACTCCTTTCCACCCCGGGTTGCGAAGCGCCTCAATGGGATTTTTCCATACCAGATTATCAATTTCAGCGGTTTGTTTCTGTGGAAAAATAAGTGATGTGCCAATTAGAATCGCCGAACAGATCAGGAACAACCAGAAACTTGCCATCATAAATGAGTATTCCCATCCTGTTATCTCATTGAACCAATCCAGCAAGAAAACAACAAAACCCATAACAGTTCCGGCACAAAGTGTTATAAAAGCTCCTCTTGCGGAAGCCCGCTTCCACATCACACCACCAAGGAAAACCGTAGTTATGCCCGGGGCTATGTAACAGATCATTGCTGTATTCCCTTCGAGAATGCTTCCGAACTTGCTTATCTGCGGCGCCCACAGTATGGCCAGAACCATGGCGATAAGAGTAGTAATCCTACCTACAGTGACCAGCTTTCGATCAGATGCCTCAGGCTTAAGCATTTTATAAATATCGTAACAGAATACGGTTGCAATCGAATTAAGCGCCCCGGAAACGGTGCTCATCAACGCCGCCAGCATCGCAGCCACCACGATTCCCTTTACGCCAACCGGTAAAATATTCGCCACCAGGAAAGCGTAAGTTTTAGCGGTGTCATCCAGTGTATCAGGCAATATGCCCTGTTTTATCAGGGCAAGACAGATCAAACCCGGCATCACAAATATGAATACGGGAAGTATTTTTATAAAACCGGCAAAAATTGCACCCACACGAGCGTGCTGTTCATCCTTTGCCCCAAGCACTCTCTGCACAATTGTCTGATCAGTACACCAGTACCAAATCCCGATAATCGGATATCCCAGAAAAACAGAGTGCCACGACATATCGGGTGACTCTTCAGTCGACCGAAGCATGGTAAGCATACCGGAATCCACACTTCCTTTCAATCCTTCCCAGCCGCCGACTTTCTGGAAGCCTATCACTGTCATTATAACGCTGCCTCCGATAAGTACAACGGTTTGAATTGCTTCGGTCAGAACCACAGCTTTCAAACCGCCGACAACTGTGTACAATCCTGTTAATGCTAAAATCAGGGTTATACTTATCATAATATCCATGCCGAAGAGCCCCTCAAGCACCTTTGCTCCTGCAAACAGTGCAAATCCCATATGGATGAAAATAGCGGATATTATTACTATAACCACATGGAAAATTCTGCATTTGTTGTTATAACGTTTCTGTAGAAAATCCGGCAGTGTAGTAACACGGCTTCGAATATAAAACGGCACGAAAAAGATTGCCAGTATAACCAGTGTCACCGCCGCCATCCATTCCAGATTGCCGTAAACCAAGCCGCTTTTATAGCCTTCTTCCGCCAGGCTGACCAGCTCGATAGTCGAAATATTTGTCGAAAAAAGTGCAAGCCCTATTATCGGCCATGTCAGCGACCTGCCCGCAAGAAAATATCCGCTGCCTTCTGTCTTACGCCGCTGAGTCCAGCCTGCCCAGCAGCCCAGACCGACGATCAGTACGAGGTAGACACCTATGACCACCAGATCGAGTATACCGATATTAAGATCAAACTCCATAACATGCTCCAATAAAAATTATCGCTACAACTGAAACTTCAAGCAATAAAAACCTATAAATAGATAATAGTTAACGCTACGTACTTTAAAAAATCATTTCTTGTAAAACACCTGGTCCATGACAGCCCACCATTCGCCTTCCGTGCGCGTGGTCAGCGGTATCTGGCAGACTTCGTCGGTAAATTTCATCCACGCTATCGTGGCTGGATCATTGTCAACCAATGCCATATCCGCCTCGAAATCCTCTCCCGCGTACTCGAAGTAACTGAACAGGTAATGCCTGCCGTCAAGCTCATGAAGGTAAATCGAATAATTTCTTATATTACCCTCGGCAATTTTATCGAGCACTTCGGGCCAGGTGTATTTATGCAGCAATTTATAAGACTCTATCATTTCCGGACGAATACCGATCACCATGCCGTATCGTTGAACCTTCGATTCATCGACAGTCTGTCCGGTCATACCCTCGTAATAGAACACCTCTTCCATGTCTGACCACCATTCCCCTTTTCTGTCAGGCGGCTGGTCGATAAGACAATCACTGGAGGTAAGGTTCTCCCATTCCTGTACTTTCGGATTCTTTAGCATTACGGCCATATCGGTATCGAAATCATCTCCTGTATATTCATAATAACTGAACAGATAATGTTTGCCCTCTTCTAATTCTTTCAAATATATCGAATAGTTATTTATGTTATAGTTACTCAGTTGTTCAAGCACATCCGGCCAGGCCTCCGCGTGCAGTTCCTTATATCTCTCTATTCTGTCAGGGCATATCGCAGACACCCGGCCAAAACGCTGAACTTTCGGTTTTGGTTCGGCACACCCAAAGGCCATAAAGCAAAGAATTAATGCAATAAAAGAATACAATGTCATGACAGTATTTTCTCCCAACAATTATGATTAATATTTCCCGTATTTTCTGCCGAACTCAAACATGGCAACACAATTTTCAAGTTTGTTTGCCGGATGTATCTGCCCGCTGGAAC
>JABHYP010000114.1 GCA_018656855.1 Candidatus Latescibacterota bacterium
AAAAAGAAAATCCAAAACGCGATTTTGATGAAATATTAGAATCAATGCAACAAGAGATCAACACACATCAGAAAAACATGACACCGCCAAAACACAACGACTTACACCGGATAGGCCTTATAACAAGAATCATGGAACAGCTCGAGAGCATAAGTATAGAATCGGAACACCACAACAATAAAAACCTACAAACCAATCCCAAAGTACTCCCTGTGTATAGGGGATACACGGTAGACAAGAAACTCCGAGAATTCAGAAAGATAATCATAGATACCATGCCGGAATTCATACCGTTCGACTCAAGAAAAGGTGAGGCGCTCCTGGTACTACTTGATGAAGAACGACCGGACATAATGAAAGAACTAATAGAGCAAATGTAAGAACTGGATAAAACCTAATGCGCTCCGAGTACCCGGCTTCAGCGGTTTTCACGCCTAAAGCTTAATATACCGGCTTCGCCCCTTCGGGGTTTGCTCATCGCAAACCAGTATATAAATCTTTCCCCCTAAAGGGGTCGGCTCCCTCAGAAGCCTTATAACAAAAAATAAACAATACATACTCAACTTTCAAAGGTGTTCTAAAACGAGTTGTAGAACACCATGAAAGGTTGTTCACAGAGGTATAGAAAATGAAAAATGAAATAAATAAATCAGATATAGATGGATACAAGGTAGCGCTTGCTGTAAGACAACTAGAAATCACCGGGATAAACCACGAGTGTTACGATATAGAAGAAGAAAGCATTGAAAATATACTAATACAATACGGGATATTTTACAAATGGAATGACGATGAAAAAGCGATGATGAAAGACATACTCATGGAGATGGCAGCAAAAGAAGAAATCAGAGAAGCAATCCGCTGGGCTCAAATGGAACACGACAAAATAATACTAAGAATACCAAACAGACAAATACCAAGTCCACAAGTACTCGAGATTCAACAAAAGATATGGAAAGCAGAAATGAAAAAGAAAAGAGAAATCGAGGAACCAGACCCAAGCGACTTGGCAGAAGACATACTAAAAGAACAAAAACTAGGAGTAATGTAAAAAAAAAGAAAGAACTGGAAAACCCGGTTCTAATTAGATTCATAAAAATAATAACAAGGTGATATAAAATGGAAAAAAACAAACCAATAAGAACATACAAAGCGGGAGGAGTAAAAGCCTCCGTCTTTGAAAACAAGGCTGAGTACAACGGCAAACAAACAACAATGTACAGAGTAGCCTTAGACAAAACGTACAAAGACAGTAATGGAAACTGGAAATCAACAAGCAGTTTCAATGCAACGACAGAATTGAATAGGGCTATTCTAGTACTACAAAAGGCCTACGAGTTCTGTGTAAAACTGGAGGAGAAAACAAACGGAGATAACAAGGATAACGGAGACGTTGTAGAAGAAGAATATATAGAGTGAGCGGGGGGGCTATAGAGGCCCTTACGGGCCTACTCCCCGTCCTCCCTTCGGTCGGAGGGTCGAATATCCGGCTTGCTCTGAGCAATCCGGATATAGAGATAGAAAATGACTGTTTCTTAAAAAACATTCATTTAAATAAAAAAGATAATTAGAAGGGATAATTTAAATAAAATAGTGACCCTTTGAGGGCAAATGTATTTGCCCGGTCTCTACGAGCCCGGGCTGAGGGAATGTGAGAGCGTGACGGCTGGTGAGCGTTGGAGCAGCTCATCACAGAGGGAAAGAAGATAGCTATTACTATCTAATAAAATAAAGAGAAAAAACATAAAAAAGATAACTCCGGAACTATACAACTCGCCCGGAACACTGCAGCATAAGCAGTTACGAAATTATAATCCGCGCTATGACGCGGTATTAACGCGACATTAATGCGGAATTGACATTTCATATGACAACCGAATGAAGCGGTGAATAATCCAGAGTAATATTCCGAAAACAACTACTGCAAGAAACGACATAGCGGGTCCGGCAAGAAAGAACAACAACCCGGATATCAACCCAACTGCAATCGAGGCATTCCTGTCGTTAATCAGTCTTTTTTTCAAAACATTCGATAGTACCACAAACACAAACACTGCCACAAAAAAACTACTCATAATTCGCGTGAAAATGCCTGAAGCTGGATGTACGGAACTGTCCACATCACCTGTCTCGACATTTTTCGTGTCCATATCGGGTATAAAAGCGCCCATCATACCACCGACAAGAAGACCACCTACCAGGCACACCATCGCGAGCGCACGACGCTGTCCAGATGTTCCCTGAGAGAGTTTCGGCCTTACCATCACATATCCTCCAAGGAACACCGTCATAGCAATTAAAAACGGTACAATACCAAAGACTCCAAGCCATTTCATCCAAACATCAATAACACTCATGACGACCTCACTAGTGATAAACGTTCATTCCTATTACGATCTCCTTTAATCCATATTGCATCAAAGAAATTATCGGCAGTAAGTTCTTGCCGGCTGCAGCCCCAGACAAATCCAAGGTCAATACCTGTATCATAAAGATTTACGAGCAGTGAATCAAACCGGTCAAGACTGCCGACAAACAGCAGTCGGAATCCTTTGAATTCATAGTTATACTTCAGTGAATACTTCTTAAATCCCTTATTATCAAAATATGCATCATACGCTCGTATTTTATCCTCCAAACGCTGAGGATTTTCTGAATCAAGATCAATTTCGACAAAGAAAAGAGCTTTCATATCATCCTTTGCTAGCGCAAAAATAAGATCAGGGATGAACGTAACAGGTTTAGCATACTTGTACTTGATTTTAACTGTTTCCTGGGTCAATCGAATAGGAATCTTATTATCTCCCATCTTCCCCTTATATTCGGGAATACAATCAATTAAACGAAGAAAAGGATGCTTATCACATGCTTTTTCAAGAATTATTCTGAAATTATTAACCTCGAGAGTGTGCTCCAACTGAAGATTCGATGCTGACGGAGACTTCGGCGTATTAACCTTATATTTCAATTCTCTTGACAAAAGCCTGGCACCTTTTGGAGCAAGCATATATACATAGAACTGTTTGCCAACAACAGCATTAAGCGGACGAAATGCCACACGTTTAAGATACGGTGGTTCAGCCTCGGCAAGCTCTTTAGATATTTCCTGGCATCGTCTCAAGTCCGAAAAATCGCCCAGATCAGCAATGTCTTTTGACGGTAGACGGTTATACTCGTTAAGGAGCGTTAATGCCTTGACATGTTTCTCATTTAAAAGTATCTGTTTCTTATTCATTATATCTCCTTAAAATTCTTCATATTCACGTTTGTGTGTTTGCGTAATTGATTCTTTCTCAAAAAGATCAAAGGGATTTATATGATCAATCTTTGATGCCCCGTATTTCGCACGAGATAATTCGATTAACTGAAGCCGTATTTTATCACTACTCTCAATAGGAGGTAGCGTCTTGATTTTTACTGAAGGATAATTATCAATTTGAAGATAAGCCTCAAAGTTATTGAGATTAGCAAGCTCATCGGCAGGAACACCGAATAATGAAGACATAAACAATGCATCACGAGCCTTCACACGAAAACAAATCCTAATTTTTACTGCACCGACAATATTCTGAATTGTTTTAGGATCTATTTGTCCAAAAATACTCTGATGGGCGAGAAACAAGCCGATGTTATATCTCCTGCCCTGATTTAATACCTTGTCTACCAGTGTTTTATGAAAATAGGAGTGAAATTCATCCATGACAATTCTAACGTTAACTTCATCTGTATCATACTTCCTGAAAAAAGCAGCATTAGACGCATGAGTGAAAAGACACGTCCCTATATCAGCAATTTCCTCGATAGTCAATCCCGACAATTCTGCAAGAACGTGCTTTCCGTCAGAAAATATACTGGGGAAATCCAACCGATTCTCACCCTGACATGTAGAGCTGAAGAGTGGTTCATTAAGAAAAGATTCGAGCTTAGAAAAAGCAGCTGCATAGGAAACGTCAGGAATCTTTGGAAGAATATTATTGATGAAGTCACTTACATCAGGATCAGGATTTCGTTGAACAACAGTCTTGCGATAATCTTCATCAGCAATAAATGCTTTCAGATGACGAATTGTCACCGCGCTGTCATTATGGCCGTGTGCTCTAGCCGCCCACTTAAGAAGTTCAGCAGCATTTGAGGTTAATCCATGCTCGTGACGAACCTCAACCATTCGGGCAAGAAAACTCACAAGCTCTTTAGTCGAAAGGCCCTGAATGATATTACACATAAAAGGGGAATTAACGGGAGCATAATACACCACTGAATCAAGCATCGACAGGTCGAACATCCCAAGCAATCGATCAATGAGCTCATGCTTATAATCAATAATTAAGGTTGAAATATTTTTCACTTGTTTATTCAGCATTGGAAAAAGAAGGCGTTCAAGGAATGCTGTTTTTCCTGCGCCACGCATACCACAAGCATAAACATTGCTTTTTGTAAAAAGTTCATAGGGTATGCAAATCACTCTTCCGGAATTATCATAAAGCGAATATCCCACTTCCAGTCCGTTATAGAGATCCGGATGCGGTTTATTCCCCTGAAGTTCCTGGATAGTAATTCCGGCCTTTTTAAATGATGGCGCATTCCAGGGAACAATAAAGTAAGGCGACAACTGTTTGATTGAAACGAGAAGAGCTTTGCGATACACTCTTTTGTTAATAAGCATATCCAACATTTTTGGCCAGGAAAATCCGAGCCGTTGATAATCAGCCATGGTATAGAATCCATCATCTTCACGGAAGAGCGCTTTCCTAAACGTCTCCTTTCTGCCCTTACCGGTAACAATACAATAGCGGAAAGAGGCATAAAAAGCCTTTACTTTTCCATTGTTACACTTGCCGGGATGAACAATGACATTCTGAAAAACAGCCTCTCCAGGCCCCAACGCTGCGGCAACACCAAAAAGACGTGTATTGGACCATTGATTGTTTTTACGCAAACCGTGTAGGTCACAAAGCTCCAACTCACATTGCCGGTAATACTCCTTGTTTGAAAAGATATTAGCGAGTAATACCTTAAGAATATTACTTCCCGGAACAAGTTCGGAACCAGGAAACGACGCGGCAAGAGCCGATACAAGAAGGGATCTGTCCTGCTGGGATACCGAGAACTGAGAGTTTACCGTAATGTTTTCGCAGGTATTCACTAAAAAAATGTTCCATGTTAACGGATAAACGAGTCCGGAAAGCCCAATCAGCAACAGCCCGGCCTGTTCCGGTTTCATCGACTGACCGGATTGAATGAGTACATTGAAATGCTCGTATCTGGGAATAACCTCAAACCTTGATATGTCGGGATTCAACGATACCGGTAAGCACTGAATGGGACGGCTGTGACTCCTCATATTTGGATCCATATAGTTTCCTTAATCTGATAATTCCGTTATTCATTCATCCTACCAAACTCGTCAAATAGGCCATCAAAACCCATATCACCAATATCATGAAATTCTACACCGAAAAGTTCCTTGTATACAGCAGGAAATATCAATTCCATTTCGAGCATATGACCAAGTGACTTGGCTGTCATCCTTACATATTCACTGGTATAGTAAGCGTGACGGACTCTTTGTTTCTGAAGATCGACGGCGCCTTTCATTTCCTCAGCAAGCTGTTTATTGCTCAGAAACATCCGTTTAAAGGGATCTGTACTTGGATCCTCCGAATTATTATTTATCTTTTGTAAGATGTTTTGTATGAGAGTCGTCCCGGGAGCTTCATTATTTGATAATGCGGTTGTTGATCCTTGCTGGATATCAAGAGATCCTACATTAAGGTTTTTAATAACAAAAACACCAACAACCAACATCAACAACCCGAGAAACACCCCTAAAAAACCTGAAGAATACCAGAGAACCACTAGAAGGGCACCTGCCGCACACAATCCGATCGTCTGCAGAAATACTCCCTGGCCTGATAACCCCTGCTTGTTCTTCAGCACCATAAACCACCCGATAATCCATACCATAACAGTACTGATTCCGGCCGAACCTATAAACCATCCGAACGAATTACCGAACTGGGCTTTCATCGGTGTTGCCAGGATGACCAGGTAAGAAACGATTAATATGACCAGTGCCGCGCCAAAGAATGGCAATCCACCAATCTCATTTTTAAGCTGAATTATCGGTGAAGTAACCGGATCGAATGTTTCAGAAGAATGTTGCCCCACTATTTG
>JABHYP010000115.1 GCA_018656855.1 Candidatus Latescibacterota bacterium
CACCTTTACATGCGGATTTTACGGAGGTTATTACATGGTCTACAGTTGTCACTTTTACCGATTCGAGCAGATGGGAGTTGTGAACAGTCGGCTGTCGGCTTCCCTCCCCGTAAATATGGATTCCCGGTATATCAGCCTCAATCAGTGTTTCCACAATTCGCGCCCCAAGCGCGCCGCTCGATGTATTGGCTATATACCTTATTCTATCAATATAGGCTCTTGTGGAACCTGATGTTACCAATACACGATGAAAATTGTCCGTTGTCCGTTGTCCGTTGTCCGTAGCTAATAATCCATTTTTTTATATGTTATTTTAATTTTTCATCTGGTGCAAATAGAATTTGATTCCAAAATATTTATAAATGATTTGCAGGATTAATACATGAATTATCCATAGAGGGCTTAATCATATACTAAATAAACTATGTTGTTTTTATATAGAATAATCGGCAATTAAAATGTTGTTATATGCTTTTCAACTTTATTTATTATTTTCCTCTGTGTACTTTGCATCCTTTGCTGCGAAGATTTTTTCTTGAATGTAATTCGTGTTGGGTCTTTCACATCATATTTAATTCAACACTGATTACGGACAATTGACTACTTAACAGGTTTAACAGACTCGACATTTTCAGAAAATATCATTCTGAGAGGGTTGTTACAAAAGAGCTTTTCCGCAGTTTCCTCACCATAGAGCTTATATACTTCATTCCAGGCGGCATCTAGATTGAATGAGCGTCTGCGCATGTTGTGTGCATCCGAGGCGATGAAATGCACAAGTCCTTTTTCTATAAGCTTCCAAGCAAAATCATGTACCCTTTTCCCGAACATTCCAAGCAGACTCCCGGAATTGACTTGGACGAGTATCCCTTGTGCTACGAGATATTCGACTAAATCACTGTTACCAACAATCGGCCCTACCCGCTCCGGATGCGCGAAAATCGGTATTCTACCGTTTGTTTGAAGCTCAAACAGTGTTTCGTCAAAATGTTTAGGATAGTGAGTAAGCGTTGTTTCCACAAGAAAATAGCGCCCAATCCCGCGGTATGTGCCGATACTTGTATCCAGAATTTCATTTATTCCGAACTGAAAATTTATTTCAGAACCAAGAAAAAGATCTATGGGTAGTTTCTCATCTATAATGGCTTCGGAAAGCTTTCTAAAACGGGAAATAACAAGTTCTTCATTCTGATTGTCAAGAATGTGGGGCGTGGCAACAACAACACGTATCCCTGTTTCACAGGCGAAACGTACCATTTCCATCGCCATTTCGAATGATTCGGGACCGTCATCTACTCCGTTTAATATATGACTGTGTATATCAACCAGCATTTCATCCTCTTCTGAGTGAACAGCTTTCGCCGGAAATTTATCGGTTTTCTCTAAGATTGTTAATCCTGACAACTATTTCTTATGAGCAGCATCAACAAAAAGTTTCAATTCAGCTTGATTGGTTATGTTTTCAAGATGATTGCCCACAACCACGAACGATGCACCTGCAGCAATCTTGGCTGCTACCGTTTCAGCGTCGCGGATACCTCCTCCGACAATCAGCGGAATATCAACACTCGAAACAACAGCCCTGATCATTTCATCAGGAACGGATCTTGCCGCACCGCTGCCCGCTTCCAGGTATATAAGTTTCATGCCGAGCATCTCAGCGGCCATGGCATGTGCAACCACAATTTCGGGTTTGTCAGATGGAATGGGTTTTGTATTTGACATGAACTCGACAGATGTAATTCGTCCGGACTCAATAAGGAGATATGCAGTAGAAATGGCCTCAAGCCCGATAGTCTTGATAAGCGGAGCACTTTTTACCTGCTCGCCAATAAGCAATTCCGGATTGCGTCCTGAAAGGAGGGAAAGAAACAAAATCGCATCAGCCTTTTCGGTAACTTGGGCTTTTTCACCGGGGAATATAATTACCGGTATGTCCACTGCTGACCGGACGGTCTCGACATAATCGGAAAAACCATTTTCCATCAGAAGGCTTGTACCGACGAGAAGAGCATCAACACCCGCTTTACTGCACTGTACTGCATAATCAACAATCTTATCGCGTGAAGAACGGTCGGGATCCAAAAGCACCAGAAAACCGGCTCCGCGCTCTTCTTTAATATCTTTTAGATATTTGTAAACAGATTTATTGCTTTTATATGCCATTTTTCAACTCAGAAAATAAATTCCGGATTTCAAAATCCAGATTAGTCCGTTGTCAGTTGTCCATTATCATATAATGTCACGAAGATTTGCCCAATAACTCCTCAATTACAGCAGGAGTCGTATTAAGCGCCTCATCGAGCTTTGAAACATACTTGCCGCCAGCCATCGCCATGTGCGGTCTGCCGCCACCCGAACCACCGACAATTTTAGCAACCTTCTTTACAATATCCCCGGCTTTAAGCGAATGTTTTTCAATAAGATCATCAGTCACTATGACCACAATAGTAACCTTCCCGTTAATTGCCGCTCCAAGAACACCCACACCGCTGCCTATCTTATCACGAACAGTGTCTCCCAAGGCTTTCAGTTCACCGGTATCAGCCACATCCATTCGCCCGAACGCAACCCTGATTCCCCTGACATCAACCGCCTGTGATAGAATATCATCCCCACCGAAAGCACTCCGGGTTCTGAGCCTCTTTATCTCTTTCTCAAGGTCCCGCACTTTTTCCACAAGGATATTGACACGCCCTACAAGTTTTCTGGGAACTGCATTAATATTGTGGCTAAGTTCGCTTATGATTGTATGTTCCTTTCGTGCAAGCTTAAAAGCGTGCATTCCTGTGACCGCCTCTATTCGTCTGATTCCCGCTGCAACAGATGATTCCGAAACGATCCTGAATAGTCCGATACATCCGGTACTTGAAACGTGTGTACCGCCGCACAATTCGAGCGACACATCGCCCATTTTTACAAGCCGCACCACTTCACCGTATTTTTCCTCAAAAAGGCTCATGGCTCCTATTTTACGTGCTTCCTCAAGGCTGGTTATCCTGACGGTTATGGGATAATTTTCAATTACGGCACGGTTGACAAATTCTTCGACAGTCTCGATCTCTTCATCCGTCATTCCTGAAAAGTGGTTGAAATCGAACCGGAGCCGTTCCGAGTCGACAGCCGAACCGGACTGCCTCACATGTGCGCCGAGAATTTTCTGTAAACCAGTCTGCAGAAGATGTGTGGCGGAGTGATTTCGTTCGGTATGCCGACGTACCTCTGCATCTATTGCCAGCCTGGCATGTTGAGTTTTTATAGAGTCCGGTGAAAACGAACCTCTTTTAGCCTTACATACATGTACGCGTCCGATACCAGAATTATCATACACATCCGTTACCCTGAGCAGAAAGGACTCATCGGCAGGGATAATCGTTCCGGTATCGCTCACCTGGCCGCCCGAAAGCGCGTAAAACGGTGTTTTATCGAAAACAAGCTCTGTTTCTCCTTTTTTATTTTCCCGGTAGCGCAAAAGTTCTGCCTCGGTGAAATCCATGTCGTAACCGACAAATTCGCC
>JABHYP010000116.1 GCA_018656855.1 Candidatus Latescibacterota bacterium
AAGTTTTTTTAATAAAACGGGCTTCTTCTGACCCTGCCTGAAATGATATGGTCATTAAGGTAATAATTGCTATAAAAACGAGTGATAGTTTACAGGACAAATCCTTTCTAACAGAACTCATGCAAACAACTCCTTTGCTTGGTTTATGTTTCGGGTGATATCGAGCCCATTCACACATGTGACAGCACATTCCTCACAATCCCCGCACATATCAACTCGCGAGGATTCGGGAAGCGCCCGGTAGTTCTCACGGGCAAGATTAACATTACCGTAACCGTATGCGTAGTTGATACAGCGATTTATCTCGCACACATCAACGCCTTTCGGGCATTTGTCACTGCACTCTGTGCATCCTGCAATGCCGCGGCAGTATTGCCCTTTTGCTGCTTCGCTATACCGCCTTAGAATTTGACGGTCTTCATGCGCCAGTTTCATTCCCATGACACCGATGTCATCCGCAATATGTTCGAAAGATGACATCCCTGGAATAACCGTGTCAACATAGCGATTATTGAGAACCCACTTAAGAAGCGCCTGCTGATTGGTTGTGCCTGTTTTTCCCTCGCGGATATCGGGAAACGGTTTGCGCGGCCGTTCAACCGTGATAAGCGCTTTCATGGCTATATAGGCAATACCGGCTTCGCGTGCTCTCTTAATATAAGCGGTTACCTTCGGAGGTGAAAAGTAATTGTACGGAGTCAGCAGCGTTTCCCAGAATTTGCTTGAAATAACGGCATCGGGGACTTCGTCATGGTTGTGTGTGGAAATCCCGATAAAGCGGGTTTTTCCGGCTTTCCGGGCATCGTCGAATACCTTCATAATATCCTCATTGAGAACCAGTTCCTTTTTGCTGGGTCCATGAGACATTAAAAGGTCGACACAATCTGTCTGAAGTCTTTTCAGCGATATATCAATCTCTTTTCTCAGCTTTTCAGGATCTCTTCCGCTGACCTTGGTTGCAAGAAAATATTCTTTCCTTCTGGTTTTATTAATCTTACCAAGGGTTTCCTCGCATCTTCCGTTCATGTAACCGTGCGCCGTATCAAAAAAGTTGATGCCTCCATCGAGAGCGGCGTGGATAAGAGCAGTATCGGTGATGTGCAGAACTCCGAATCCTATCTCGCTTGCTTTGAAGCCTGTCGATCCCAAATCGCGGTAGAAGGTACGGTTGTATCCCGATGCTTTTCCCGGTGAAAATCCGGAAGTCGTCAGGCCCATACCTGCGGCAACTCCACCGATAGCTGCGTTCTTTATAAATTTTCTTCTACTTGGTGTATCCATTGTATTTCCTCTTGATGTTTTAATTGGGTAAAGAACGTCTTTATGCAAATAATTCCTTTGCTTGTTTAATATTTTGTGTGAGGTCAAGGCCATTCACACATTTTACGATGCATTCATCACAGTCATTACACACGTTAACACGTGAGGATTCGGGAAGCTCTCTGTAGTTCTCCCATGCCAGTCCCGGATTGCCGTATCCATTCGCATACATCAGACAGCGATTCAGTTCGCAAATCTGTACTCCTTTCGGACACTTATCCATGCAGCCTGTGCAGCCGGCGACACCGCGGCAATAGTGATGCTTTATATCTTCGCCGAACCGGTACATGGCGCGTCGCTCACCGAATGTCATAGGCATTCCCATAATGGCAACATTGTCCGCCAGGTGCTCGAAAGTGGTCATCCCCGGTACGGTCGTATCCACATAAGGATCATCGAGGACCCACTTGATGAGAGCCTGCGTCTTTTTGATTTGTTTGTTTTCCCCGGTTCTAATATCATCGAGTTCCTGCCACGGGTTTGTAGCCGGATTGAGCAGGTTCTTCATGCCGATGGTTGCAATACCTGCTTTACGAGCTTTTTCGATTGCTGGTCTTACGTTCTTTGGAGAAAAATAG
Organism: Candidatus Latescibacterota bacterium; assembly: GCA_018656855.1. GTDB lineage: Bacteria > Latescibacterota > Latescibacteria > Latescibacterales > Latescibacteraceae > JABHYP01. The sequence goes on from JABHYP010000116.1 coordinate 1,899, forward strand.
TTGTATCCCACGAGCACGGCATCCCAGAATCCGCTTTCGACCATCGCATCGAGCACTTCCGCCTGGTTTGAGTGTGTGGAAATGCCGACGAAACGGCAGATTCCATCACTTTTCGCTTTTTCAAATACCTTTATATAGTCTTCATTAAGCACCTGGTTTCGTGAATTAATAACATGAAAAAGCATGAGATCGACCTGATCGGTTTGCAGCCTTTTTAGTGATGTGTCCATCTGACCACGGAGCTTCCCGGCATCTTTTGTGATTGCCTTGGTTGTGAGAAAAACCTCTTTGCGCCTGTCTTTCATTACCTGTCCTACGATCTCTTCGTTACGGCCTTTCATGTAAACCCATGCTGTATCGAGATAGTTAATACCTGAGTCAATTGCGGCATGAACAAGTTCTGGATTTCTCATGTTCATACAACCGAATCCTACCTCGCTTACCTTGAAATCTGTGGATCCCAGCCGCCGGTAGGCAACCCTATTAAACTTCGAGGATTCCTCGGCGAAAATCCTCCGTGGATAAAGTCCTGAAGCGGCAAGACCTGCTATAACTGAAGAGCTTCCGGCTGCGGCTTTAAGTAAAAATTCCCTGCGGTTCGACATTTATTAATATCTCCTTGTCAGATGGTGCTATAGTTATGGTATTTAACAATGTGCTAAGCGAACAACTCTCTTGCTCTCCTGATGTTTTCTGTCACGTTGAGACCATTCACACACTTTACAACACATTCATCACAGTCTGTACAGACATCTATACGGTTTGACCTCGGAAGGTTTCTGTAATTCTCACGGGCGAGATCGATGTCGCCATAACCGTCGGCATAATTTACACAGCGGTTAATCTCGTTTACCGCTACTCCTTTGGGGCATTTGTATCTGCAGCCGGTACATCCGGATACACCACAGCAGTATCGTCCCTGTGTATTCTCGCTGTAGCGGCGAAGGATGCGTTTATCATCGAATGTAAGCCTCATTCCCATAACATCGACATCATCCTCGAGCTGTTCAAAAGACGTAATACCCGGAATTATCGTGTCCACATAGGGATTCTGAAGTATCCACTTCAAAAGAGCCTGCTGATTGGTGGTTTTACCGGATTTATCCTTACGTATATCCGGGAATG
>JABHYP010000117.1 GCA_018656855.1 Candidatus Latescibacterota bacterium
AATTACTGCACTTACTGTATCGTACCGTACGTCCGTGGCAGAGAACGTAGTATTCCTGTGCATCTGCTCATAGCGGAGATAAATCGGCTCAAACATAAAGGCTACCGCGAGGTTACCCTTTTAGGGCAGAATGTAAACTCTTACAGCAACGACGATGTTGATTTTGCATTGCTGCTTGACCGTATAGCGGAAACGGGTATAGAATGGATACGATTTCTCACTTCTCATCCCGTGGATTTGAACGAGCGTATTCTTGAGGTTATGGCAAGACGTAAAAATGTGTGTCGCCATCTGCACCTTCCCCTGCAATCAGGTTCGGATAGAATACTTGCGTCGATGAACCGTAGGTATACCACGGCAGATTACCTGACGCTCGTTGAAAAAGCAAGGCACATCGTTGACGGCATCTCGTTAAGCACAGATTTTATTTTCGGTTTCCCCGGAGAAACTGAGGAGGATTATCAAAAGTCTCTTTCTGTAATAAATACCGTGGAATTTGATTATGCTTTTTTATACCGATATTCGGAACGAAACGGAACAAAAGCCTGTGGCTTGGAAGGAAGCGTCCCCGAAAAAATCAGACTCGAACGACTGAAAGAAGCCATAGAGCGCCAGCGGGCTATTTCATATAAACTGAACCGGAAAAGGATTGGCGAAGTCCATAAAGTACTTGTAAAAGAAATTAGCAAGGACGGCGAAGGATTATTCGGACTAGCAGAAAAAAACATACCGGTTGTGATTAACGGCAAAACCGACGGTATCAAGTTCGGTTCGTTTGTTGATGTGCGAATCGAGTCCACCACCGGATCATCACTTATAGGCATAGTTGAATGAAAAGGGCTTCAACGATAATATTATTGTGCATGTCTTGTCTGACATTTATAAATGGTATTTATGCCGATGCTCTGCATCCCGAACTTGATGTTTGTTATAAACTGATGAACGAGGGCAAGTTCGAGGAGGCGAGAGAAAGAATCAATCAGTTCAGACGCTCTAATCCCGCAAATCCTCTGGCATTATTCTACTTTGCCCAGCTTGAGGATGATACTGCTTTAGCGCTTTCGTTATACAAAGACGTTGAACTACGTGCGGCACATCCGGTCGATTCCGAACCTGATTCATCCCTTGCAGCCCGAGCGGTGTTCGCCAGAGCCGAGATTATATTTTCCATTGGAAATCTTTCAGGTGCAAGGAACCTTTGCGAACGCATCATAACAACATATCCGACAAGTGACTCATTTTCTAATGCATACTACAAGCTGGGAATTATATGTCTTGCTCTCGATTCTCCACGTGAGGCTCTAACTAATTTCAGAATGTGTACCGAGATAGTCTCTGATCCTTCGGGAAGATTGCTTGCCTCAGTCGGCATCATGGAGTGTTATGTAAAGCTCAAAGATTGGAATAATGTGCTCAGGGCAGCCCGTGAAGTACTTGAGGAAAATGACGAAGAAAGCTCTGTCACCCCACGCGTACTGGAAATAATCGCTCGAGCATGGCAGGAACTCGGAAATGAGGAAAATGCCGCACTATATAACGACCGGCTTTTGAAAAATTACCCTAACAGCTTTCAGGCCTATACGATACGTGAAAAAGGCAAACAGCTCGCAACCGACCTCGGCTATTCTTTCGAACGCAGTGATTCAGCAATCGATTCCGCCAATACAAAGTCTACAGTATTATATTCTATAGAAGATTCTAATGATTCGCAGCCTGAAGAACAATCACAAAGTATTGCCCCTACTTCAACATTTTCTATCCAGGCGTCGGCATTCAAGGAACGTATGAATGCATACAAAATGTTTATGAATTTGAAACAGGCCGGATATGATAAAGCGCGCGTTCAAATGAAGACTGTGAGAGACGAGCACTTTTATATTGTTCTTGTCGGTAGTTTTAGAACCCGCGAGGAAGCTGAAAAAGTTATTCCCGGAGTAATAAAAGTAACCGGGGAAAAAGCGAATGTCGTCTTTATAGATTAAAGGCAAAAAAACCGTTGCCGGGTTCAGATTTCAGATTTCAGGTTATTATTATGCCTCTTTTATTCTGGATACTGACTCCTGACTTTATATTAAATTTGATAGGATTGTAATTGGTTTAAACCATGCCAAACTATACCCCCGTAATGAAACAGTATCTCGACATGAAAAAGGAGTATGATGACGCCATACTTTTTTTCAGGATGGGCGATTTTTATGAGATGTTCTTCGAGGATGCGAAAATTGCCTCACGTGAACTCGGTATAACCCTTACTTCCCGCGAAAAGAATAAAAAGGATCCCATTCCCATGGCGGGCATCCCCTACCATGCTCTTAACGGGTATCTTTCGAAGATGCTTCGCGCCGGATTCAAAGTTGCAATCTGCGAACAGACCTCGACTCCGGACAATTCAAAGGGCCCTGTTAAACGTGAGGTAGTTCAGGTAGTAACGCCGGGAACTCTGGTGGGAGAGGAGGTTCTCGATGCGACTACGAACAATTACCTCGTAGCGCTTACACTCAATGGTGAGTCAAACGGTATAGCGATTGTGGATCTTTCGACAGGTGAATTTCGTGCGGGGGAGCTTACCGGAGAACGAAACTGGCTTGATGAACTTGAGCGAATCGGCCCGTCCGAGATACTGCTCTCGGAGAACGAACCTCCTGAGGTAGAAAACGCAATAAAAAAACGTCTTAACGAACTTATGATAACTTTCCGCGAGGGCTGGACTTTTGACAAGCATTTTGCCGAAGACAGGATACGTGAGCATTTTAAGATCGCAAACCTCAAGGGATTCGGAATAGAAGACAGTCCTATGGGCATAGCAGCGGCGGGCGGCGCTCTTGCTTACCTCTCTGAAACCCAGAAAGTATCGCTTGACCATATTACTGCCATCAAACGTTTTCGTCCCGACAAGGCTATGTTTATTGATGCGCGAACTCTGGCGAACCTAGAAATAATCTCC
>JABHYP010000118.1 GCA_018656855.1 Candidatus Latescibacterota bacterium
ATCCGCAAGAGATTAGGGCGGATAGTTGTGGCATTGAGCAAGGACAAGAAAGCGGTCACCGCCGAAGATCTCAGGTGTGCCGGCGCCATGACAGTTCTCATGAAAGACGCTATCAAACCGACCCTTATGCAAACGCTTGAGAATACTCCTGTGTTTGTCCATGCAGGCCCATTTGCCAATATTGCCCACGGGAACTCTTCAGTTATCGCCGACCAGATCGCCGTTAAACTATCGGACTATGTTGTTACTGAGAGCGGTTTCGGCGCCGACATCGGGGCCGAGAAATTCATGAATATCAAATGCCGTGCAAGTGGTCTCACACCAGACGTGGTAGTTTTGGCAGCCACGGTGCGGGCGCTTAAGATGCACTCCGGCAAATACACCGTTGTCCCAGGCAAACCGCTGGAAGAGAATTTAATCCGTGAAAATATTCCTGACATCGAAGCCGGAGGCTGCAACCTGAAGAAACAGATCGAGAATATGCGTTCCTTTGGCATACCTGTGGTGGTTGCTGTTAACCGCTTCACTACCGATACGGATAAGGAAATTGAGACTGTCCGGAAAATCGCCCTTGAAGCCGGTGCCGATGCAGCGGTGGAATCAAACGTATGGGCAGAAGGAGGAAAGGGAGGTGAGGCTCTGGCTCAGGCTGTTGTCGAGGCGGCCGAGAAACCCTCTGAGTTCAAGTTCCTATATCCTCTTGATATAAGTATCAAAGAAAAGATTGAGACTATAGCAACCAAATTCTATGGCGCCGATGGAGTGGATTATACACCTCTGGCAAACAAGCAGATCAAGAGCTATACCGAGCTTGGTTACGATAATCTCCCGCTCTGCATGGCAAAAACACACTTGAGCCTCTCTCATGATCCAAAACTCAAGGGCGCTCCTTCAGGCTTTACGGTACCCGTTCGAGAGGTGCGGGCAAGTATTGGAGCAGGTTTCCTCTACCCGCTTCTCGGTGAGATGCGCACCATGCCAGGGCTTCCGTCAGTTCCCGCGGGCGCTCATGTTGATATTGACGAAGATGGGAAGACTGTAGGTCTGTTCTGATAATTCTGATTTTTTCGGCTGCTGTTAAACCGGAGATTTTCCCGGGATTAGCTATAATTTCATGGCAATTTTATACACCTGATCTTCTCAGGTTAAAATTTTAGCAAGGAAGGGGGATGTTCCATGGCAGCCACGATTATCGATGGTAAAGCCATTGCACAGCAGATGCAGAATGAAATGAAAGCCGAGGTGGAGGAACTTGTCAAGAAGGGTGTAACGCCTCGCTTGGATGTGATATTGGTGGGGGAAGATCCGGCGTCGCAAGTTTATGTCCGCAATAAGGGCCGCGCCTGTGATCGCTTAGGAGTAGCTTCGGGAACCCATCGGGTACCTGAAAGTGCTTCCGAAGAGGAGATTCTCCGTCTCATCGAAGAATTCAACAAAGACCCGAAAGTTCACGGTATCCTTGTACAGCTTCCCCTGCCGGATCATGTAAATGAAGGAGCCGTTCTTAATTTCATCAATCCTGACAAGGATGTTGATGGTTTTCACCCTGTTAATGTTGGCCGTATGGTGGTAAATGAACCGGGTTTTCTGCCTTGTACTCCTCATGGCATCCAGATGCTTCTTATCCGTTCCGGTATTGAAACAAAGGGGAAACACGTTGTCATCGTGGGGCGTTCCAATATCGTGGGAAAACCGGTTGCGAACATTCTTCTTCAGAAGAAGGATGGCGCCAATGCTGTGGTCACAGTGGTCCATACAGCAGCGCCGGATATGAGTGTCTTCACACGTCAGGCGGATATACTGGTTGTTGCTGTGGGACGTTCAGAAATGATCACTGCCGATATGGTTAAGGAGGGTGTGGTAGTCATAGACGTAGGAATCAACCGGGTTGAGGATTCATCGAAAGAGAAAGGTTACAGGCTGACGGGGGATGTGGACTTTGCCGGAGTGTCGGAGAAGGCATCGTATATTACACCTGTTCCCGGCGGTGTGGGGCCGATGACCATAACCATGCTTCTTCACAATACCATTGAGGCTGCCAGAAGAACGATCTAATAAAAGAGACGGGCACAAAAGAGCTGACTATGTCACTTTGCTTCCCCGCTCTTTTTGCCTGTTATCTTGAGATAAAAGTATGAACGTTGACAAGAGGGAGAAAAACGCCCGAAAACATCTTCATTTATCAAAGAACCTGGCCTTTGAAAAACTGAAGGCTATGGATTTTGCCGATGTTGCCGGTAAAGCCGGTGGCACACTTCATGAGGAAAATGAAGGGATATGGGTAAATTATCTTGGTAAGCCGGTTCGGGTAGCCGCACAAGCCATGATGATTACCTGTGAACCGGATGACTGGGCAGAATTTGGAGGCGCTATCCAGTTAAAGGAAGAAATTTTCATCCTTCACTACCTTTTGCAGGCATCAGGTAGGATTCCGACCGGGAATTTGATTCCTTTTCGCAGTATGGACGGTGGTATGGCTTACGAAAGTGTTTTTCGGGCACGCTCTGTTGGCCGGCTTTTGGGCGCCTTTCGTAGCCGTGAGGAGCGTCTTACAGACATAGGCGGTATTTTCGGTGGAATACCTGGAGACTTGGGGAATGTATCGGTGAGGCTGAGAGTTCTTCCGCAAATAGAGATTGAACTGGTCATCTGGAGGGGTGATGATGAGATTCCATCATCGGGAAACATTTTTTTTGATGAATCTATCACTGAATATCTTCCTACTGAGGATTGTGTTGTTATTACAGAATCGGTAGTTGAACGCTTTATACATGTCCTTAATCAGGATACCCATGGAAAAAATGTGTGCTAATCAATCAATGAAATAGTATTTTAAACATATAATTGATTTACAAACCTTAACAGCTTAAAAGAGGAAAAATATGATAACAAAGGATTTGAAGAGCGCTTATAAAACGGTTATGGATGATCATTTTCCGCTGCGGATGGAAGTATCTTTTATTGATGATTCCGGCAGACAAACTCTTGTATACGAAAAAGTTTCGTGGTTGATTGACGACATTGAAAAGGGACTCAGATACGGCGAGAATCCGGGACAGGAAGCGGCTCTCTACAAGCTGATTAACGGTAATCTGTGTCTTGGTGACGTAAAATGCATTCAACCGGGAAGATATCTGGCTTCTGAGGTTGAGCTTTTGCAATCCGGCAAACACCCCGGAAAAACCAACATTACGGACTCGGACAACGCTCTTAATATATTGAGGTATCTTACTAAAACTCCATGCGCGGTAATAGTAAAGCATAATAATCCTTGCGGTGTTGCAAAAGGGGATTCACTTGCCGAGGCTTATGACAGGGCAAATATGGCTGACCGTCTGGCAGCTTTTGGCGGAGCAATAGCCCTTAACCGTGAAGTGGACATGGAAACTGCCGAACTGATTGTAAAAAATTACGCAGAAGTTGTTGTTGCCCCGGAATTCTCAGAGGGCGTGCTTGATGTCTTTGCCCGAAAGAAGAATCTCAGGGTTATGCGTATTGCAAATATCTCAAGACTCGAGAAATATGACGGTGAGCGAGTTGTCGATTTCAAATCGCTTATCGATGGCGGCTTAATTGCACAGTGGTCGTTTGTGCCCGAAGCACGGAAAAAAGAGGACTTTGTTCCGGCACAAGCAATTTATAAAGACAAAGAATATAAGATTAACAGAGCCCCGACCGAAAAGGAATACGAAGATATGCTTTTCGGCTGGATGGTTGAAGCCGGTGTGACAAGCAATTCGGTGCTTTATGTCAAGGATGGTGTGACAGTGGGCATCGGCACAGGAGAACAGGACAGGGTAGGGGTTGCAGAGATAGCCCGCGATAAGGCATACAAAAAACTGGCCGACCGAATCTGCTGGGAAAACCATAAAATTCCTTACAACAATCTGAAAGATGAAAGCGCAAGAGCTGAGATTGACCAAGAAGTAGCGAAGAAAAATGGCGGATTGATCGGGAGTTGTATGGTATCCGATGCCTTTTTTCCGTTTCGGGATGGTATCGAGGTTGGATTAAAGGAAGGCGTAACAGCGGTTATCCAGCCAGGCGGCTCGGAGCGTGATTATGAAAGCATCGAAGCTTGCAATGAATCAGATGCGGCAATGGTTTTTACCGGACAAAGGAGTTTTAAACACTAGTAAATGTGCCCATCATTTTTCAGCGAATAATCTGAAAAAACAGACAAAGCGCGAGGTAAGAAGAGTAAAGAGTAAAATAAAAAATTTAATTTGATATATGAAGCTGTACATTCAGTCTATTTTACCTCAACCAGATTTATACCCTGCAATCTGAACTTACGTATAACTTCGACTGACGGTTTTGCGGACATCGCCTCATTTGGTTTCCGTGTGAGCATGTTTACAATAATTTCGCCGGATTTAATCGCAATCAATTTCACTATGATCCGGTCACCGAGGAAAACTGAGGCTATCGGCACGGCTGCCCCGTTTTTATTGATCACTGCTGCAAGATAAGTGA
>JABHYP010000119.1 GCA_018656855.1 Candidatus Latescibacterota bacterium
ACTCAGCTCGATTTTGCCGCTTTGCAGAAAATTGCAGCATTTTTCAATAAAATCGCTCCGAAAATGAAACAGTCACATGATCCGGTATCAATTATCGACCCTGAAATTTTAGTCCACCAGATTCCGGGAGGCATGATTTCAAATCTCAGGTCACAATTAGCACAGCAAAAAGCTCTCGATAAAATAGATGAAGTTCTCGCAGAGGTGCCCCGCGTAAGAGCCGACATGGGATTCCCCCCTCTTGTCACACCTTCAAGCCAGATAGTGGGGACACAGGCAGTAATGAATGTTCTTTCAGGCGAACGTTATAAGATAATTCCTAATGAAATTAAGAACTATGTGAAGGGCCTTTATGGCAGGTCTCCCGCAAAAATTGACCCCAATTTTACAAAAATGATACTCGGCGATGAAAAACCAATAACTCACAGGCCGGCAGATGACATTGAACCCATGCTTCCCAAAGCGACAGAAAACCTTGATTCTTCACTTTTTGAACATGAGGAGGATATCATCTCTTACTGCCTCTTCCCCGAACAGGCGCTTGAATACTTCAAATGGAGAAATCTGCCGCCGGAAGAACGCCCCACAGCGCCTGTAGACCTTGAGCTCGCCGAACGGCAGAAAACTTCAGAATCCGTTTCAGAAAAGCTCTCTTCCGAAACTTCTGATGTCTCCTCCGGTAAAGAAAAGGAAAAACTGTTTTTATCTCCTGATGATTACGATGGTTTTTCCACTATTATGCAAAAGATGAATGAACTTGACATCTCGGAACTTATCATCCGCAAGGGCGAAGCAAGTATCGCTTTGAAATCCGATAATATTTCAGGCTCTCAACCTGAATCTGCATCTTCTGCAGTGCATGAAGATGAAACCTTACAAGACTCGGATAAAAATACTTCACGAACTGTTTCTGGTGATAGTAAAGCTTCTTCCGGGGCTGATCCTATTGATGAAACAACCACGCTTACTATTAATTCTCCGCTTGTAGGTAAATTTTACACCTCTCCCTCACCGGGTAAACCGCCCTATGTTACTGAAGGATCTTCGGTAAAGTCCGGTGACACTGTTTGTATTGTTGAGGCAATGAAACTGATTAATGAAATAAATGCTACCGCTGACTGCAAAATAGTCAAATTTGTTGCAGAAGAAGGCGAGAACGTCGATAAAGATCAGCCCTTGATTATTATTGAAAAATTATAATTATTGATTTTTCTCCAATTTACAAAGGGGATAAAATACAGTTTTTGTATTCAGGAGTCAGAATCCAGAATGTAAAAAACATCATGATATGTGATGTTTATTAATTTTTAATCAATTCTGGTTCCTTTAATTTTTTTTTACAAGCTGTAAGTAATTTTATAGAATACATCCAACAGGAGGTTATGGAATATGCCGAAAGATAAAAAAAACCAAAAAACAAAAAGTAAAAAAGATCAACAACAACTGACTGAAGAATCCGAAATAGCGCCAAAAGAAATAAAAAAAATAAAAAATGACTTTTATCTGGAAGAACTTACTAAACTCCAGATAGAACTTGTAAAATTACAGGAGTGGATTAAACTTAAAGGAATAAGTGTTGTTGTTATTTTCGAGGGTCGTGACGCTGCCGGTAAGGGAGGCGTTATTAAGAGAATTACGCAGACGCTTAATCCCCGCATTTGCAGAGTTGTTGCCCTGGCAACACCAACCGAACGGGAAAAAACACAGTGGTATTTTCAGCGCTATGTTCCACATCTGCCGGCAGCAGGTGAGATAGTTCTTTTCGACCGAAGTTGGTATAACAGAGCAGGTGTAGAACGTGTAATGAATTTCTGCACCAATGATGAATACCGTGAATTTATGCGTTCATGCCCTGAATTCGAGCGAATGATCATTCGTTCGGGGATAATACTTATCAAGTACTGGTTTTCCGTTAGTGATGAGGAACAGGAGCGCCGTTTTCAGAATCGAATTTATGATCCCACAAAACGCTGGAAACTGAGCCCTATGGATCTCGAATCACGCTCGAAATGGATGGAGTATTCCAAGGCAAAAGACGAGATGTTTGCCTACACGGACATAAAACAGGCTCCCTGGTATGTTGTTAACGCCGACAGTAAAAAGCGTGCACGCCTTAATTGTATCCGCCACCTGTTGAGTATCATTCCTTACGATGATTTAACTCCTGATCCGATTGAACTGCCTCCGAGACAGGATGAAATAGGGTATGTCCGCCCTCCGATCACGGACCAGACTTTTGTTCCTGAAGTATATTGATTGATGAAGTATTAAGGCAGATGGGCGGTAAGATAATTCAGGACACTTTGAGTAACAGCTCGTATGTCCCTGTCCTCAGGTAAAATACCTATAAGCTTATCTATCACTTTCATATTGAATATATGTTTAAAAGACAGGCTGTAGTGTATATCAAATACCCAGGATAACTGCATCAGATGAAAATCGAGCTGGGATTTTATATTCTTTTTTGATACCTTCATCTGTCGTTGTATCTGGGCAAGAGCTTTACTGTTAACCGGCCCATCTGATTGAATAGTGTATACCGGAACAGAATTTTCAATAACCTGCTTGCTTAACAGACTATTAAGAGACATAAACTTTTCGAGCTTGTCAGCATCACGAATTAGATTTAATAATTCGATGCTCTCCGGTTGAACTTTTTGTTGAAACTTCCTATAGTTATGAAATTTAATGCCTTCGAGGATTTTTTGACGAATATTGGATGAGATGGAAGAAAGAACTGTTGAGTTTCTTATTACTTCATAGCCTCGCGTTCCATGATTTACAGAATCGGAATCAACAAATGTTCCAAACTCAGCAAATTGGGAAAAGCGGCCCACATCATGGAGAAGGCCGGTTATTTCCGCAATTATTTTTTTGTCCTCTTGCCAATAAAGTTCCTCTGCCAGCTTCCTGCACAACAGGGACACTTGTTTGCTGTGTTCCACCTTTGGCAGAAGATATGTTGCAAATTGTGTTTTATCTGTATTAAATGATTCGGCATAATTTAAAAACCACTTTCTCAACGTATCAAATATTTCGGAAGTCATACTAGGATTCTCCATACAATTACTTATTAAATCTATATGCTTATCTAGTTAATTCCACTAAGCCCTCTAAATTCCCCTAAGGGAGGCTTATTTTTGCAGTTTTCAAGTATTTTTCCCCATTCCGGGAAGTATGGGGGGATGTATTTAATACAAATTATTGTTTGCTTACTTAACTTGATAACCGGATATGTCTATTATGGCATTTTTAAATATGAATTAGTAGAAATTAAAAGAAAAAGTGCTCTATAGAAAACAAAATTCCGCGTAAAATTTTACAAACTCACGTATTTCTATGGTGAATTGAAAAAAACAGTTAAAATTATCTTGATTTGCCGCAGGTAAATATTTAGTATTATTAATAATAAAAATATAGTGTATTTGAATAAATATACCACAAAAGTTTTTTCTCCGGAGGTTCAAGTTGAAAACGATCTTTCTTGTAAGGCACGGTAAGGCCGTGAGCAGGGATACGGATATTCCGGATTATAATCGAACTCTTCTTGAAAGGGGACGTGAAAACTCGCTACAGGTTGCCAGGCGGCTGAAAAAACAAAAAATAAAGCCTTCGCTAATCATCAGCAGTCCGGCGCCAAGGGCGCTTGGAACAGCGCGTATTTTTGCCAGACAGTTGGGCTATAATCCCAGAAGCATACGAACACGCAAAGCTATCTATGACCAAACTGATGGAACGCTTCTAAATATTGTCCGGGAAATCGACGAAGAATGTGACAATGTTATATTAATAGGACATAATCCTTCAATTAATGATTTCGCGTTGTTTCTTACCGGTAATTTTAACAAAGATATGCCAACTTGCGGGCTTGTTGGTATAAAATTAAAAACCGGCACCTGGAAAGAAATAGCAAAAGGCGGAGGAAAACTCAAGATTTATGACTTTCCGAAACCGGAAAATAAATCAAAAATCATTAAATCATTTCAAAAAGACCTTGAGAAAATTCTTACTGCGCAGATCGGAAGGATTATAGGAGAACTCGATGCTGCTATAAAAGAAAAAATTGAGAAGCCCGTAAAAAAATCAAGCAAGAAATTAGCCAAAGCATTTGTGAAAAAAATAAAGAGTACCAAGGACAAAAAAAAGAGAAGGAAATAAATCTTGCTAAGTTCCATAATGATCTATCGTGAGCGCTCGACACATCGGTGACGAAGTTAATGAGTATTGACAATCATTTTATATACTCCAATTTATTGCTCAGAGATATACCTGCCGGTTATTGGGCATAAACTACATTCCCTTAGATATTTCATTTAAGAAAATTATCTTGTATCTGTTAAATAAGAGGACTGAAGTGTGATAATTGCTGTTGTGAGCGCCAAAGGCGGGACAGGTAAAAGCACAATAACCCTGAATCTTGCCGGAGCTTTATCAATCTACAAAAAGAAAGTGCGTGTGATAGATGCCGATCCACAGGGGTCTATCGCTCAGTGGTCGAAAATAAAAAAACAGACTGAGCCAACTATTATTATCCAGTCTGCGCCGGTGGTTGAAAAAACAATTAAAAAAAAGAGCAAAAAATATGATATAACAATTTTCGACTCGCCACCGACTTTTAAAAAAAGGATGAAATCGATCATGCAGTCATCAGATATGCTTATTATACCTGTAACTCCCGGTCTTGCAGATTACTGGAGTACACAAAAATTGGTGGATATATATCTGGAGGAGAAGGAAAAAAAACCAAATCTCGATGCGCGGCTGCTTATTAACCGTATCGACAGAAGAACACGTTTAGGAAAGGATTTCCGGGTATTTCTCGAGAAACTCAGTATACCAATTTTTATGACCGAAATACCCATGCGTATTATTTATAGCGAAGCATGGTATGCCGGCCTGACTGTGGACAGGCTTCAACCGAATGGAAACGCAGCTAAAGATTTCAGGCTATTATCGAAAGAAGTTATGCTCTGGCTGACAAAATCCTGTATGAAATAATATGATATAAATGTTAAAGATAAAGTGCGAAGACTCAATTCTAAATACTCAACTCTGTGTTATAACTAATTACAACGAATCACGAACTAATAATGATAAAAAGGGATCATGTCTAAAGAAAAAACTTACATAAACAGGGAAATAAGTTGGCTTTCATTTAATGAGAGAGTTTTGCAGGAAGCAGCAGACCCTGTAACACCTCTAATTGAACGGTTAAAATTCCTAGGTATTTTTTCCTCAAATCTTGATGAATTTTTCAGAGTAAGAGTCGCAACAATCAAGCGTATTATGAAAGAGGGAAAAAAGGCAAAAGTATTGCTTGGAGAAAATCCGGTAAAAATTTTTAATGAAATTGAACAGACAGTAATAAAACAACAGGAAACATTCGATGAAATATACAGAAACATTCTTAAAGAGCTTGAAAAAAATAAAGTTTTTATTATAAACGAAAAACAACTTACCAGTGAACAGGGTGAACATGTCAAAGAATATTTTCATCATAAAGTCCGCCCAACTCTTTTTCCTGTAATGATTGATAACCTCGATGAATTTCCTGTTTTACATGAACGCTCGATCTATCTTGCAATTCGCCTCCGAAAGAAATCTTCTTCACGTACCTCGAAACATGCAATAATAGAAGTTCCTTCACAAATACTTTCACGGTTTCTTGTACTGCCCGAAAAAGATGGGAATACCTTCATTATTTTGCTCGATGATGTAATAAGATTCAGTCTTGATGTTATATTTTCAATGTTTGGCTTTACAATATTTGAGGCTTATACGATTAAACTGACGAGGGATGCAGAACTTGATTTTGACGATGATATAACAATGAGTTTTTTTGAAATAGTTTCAAAAAGCTTAAAACAGAGAAAAAAAGGCTCGCCGGTACGTTTTATATATGACTGCGAGATACCGTTAAATTTCTTAAAAATATTAATCAAAAAAAATAATCTGACCGGCACAGATACTCTTATTCCCGGAGGAAGGTATCATAATTTCAAGGATTTTATGAATTTCCCTTCCGTGGGATTACCTGATCTTCACAATAATCCTATGTCACCTCTGCCTCATAAAGATTTAGATACCCGCAAAAGCATTCTGAGCGCTATGCGTAAAAAAGACATACTACTGCACTTTCCTTATCAGTCTTTTCATTATGTCACTGATTTACTGAGAGAAGCCTCATTAGATCCCAGAGTAATTTCTATAAAGATGACACTTTACAGGGTGGCAAATAATTCGAGTGTAGTAAATGCTCTCATACGGGCTGTAAGGAATGGTAAATCGGTAACCGTTGTAATGGAGCTTCAGGCAAGATTTGATGAAGAAGCAAATATCTTCTGGACAAACAGGTTAAGGGAAGAAGGCGCACATATAATTCACGGTGTTCCCAACCTTAAGGTTCATTCAAAAATGTGTCTGATAACAAGGAAAGAGAAAAACGGACTGGCTCATTATGTTAACATCGGAACCGGAAACTACAATGAAAATACGGCAAGACTTTATAGCGACCACAGCCTGTTGACTGTGGATAAAAGAATATCCCGCGAGGTAATCAAACTTTTTAATTTCTTTGTAAATAACTATAAAACTGGCACATATAAATATTTGCTCGTTTCACCATTCACCCTGCGCAAGAAATTAAATTCTTTGATAAAAAATGAAATAAAAAATGCTCAAAATGGCAAAGAAGCCTACATGATTATTAAAGTAAACAGCCTGTTTGACAAGCAAATAATTGACAATCTCTATGCAGCAGGCAGAGCAGGAGTTAAAATCAGACTCATTGTTAGAGGTGTATGTTCGCTTATACCCGGCGTTGAAGGATTAAGTGATAATATCTCTGTTGTGAGCATTCTCGACAGGTTTCTCGAACATTCAAGAATATTTGTTTTTTGCAATGGCGGCGATGAAAAATATTATATTTCTTCAGCGGACTGGATGGTAAGGAATATAGACCGCAGAGTAGAAGTCACCTGCCCTGTTTATGATAAGAAAATTCAAGAAGAGTTAAGGAATTTTCTTGATATTCAACTGAGAGACAATACAAAAGCACGTGAAATTACTGCCGCTCAGGACAATAGTTATAAAAGGGAGCTGGAAAACATTCCTGTCAGGGCGCAAATTGATTTCTATAATTTCATGAAAGGAAAAATTGAAGCAAAACAGCTTGATGAAAAAAAATAGTTTCAGATTTCAAGCTCAAAGCATTTAAACATTTAGCAGCATATCTTGAAGATATAGTTTTGCGAAGTAAAATGAGGATTTGAATGTTTCAAAAGAAAATGGTTAAGTATTTCAATAAAAAATTAAAAAGTATTAAGTTTAATCATGCACTAGCACTTGAGCAAAACGATTTTGACGGTGTTCATGATCTCCGCGTTGATATAAAGCGCATGAAAGCTTTTTTCAATCTGGTCGAGTCTCTTAATCCGGAATTTAACTCGAAAAATAAATTTAAATATTTCAGAAAAATAACCAAAAGCGCCGGCGGATTGAGAGATGTTCAGGTACAGCAAAAACTCGCTGAAGACATAAAAAATGCCTTGAGTCTGGAAATATATGAATATGAATCTTTTCTTAAAGATATTGAGATTGATAATCTTGAGTCGTTCAGAAACAATTCGGAAAGAGAACTTGTTAATAAATTAGATGAAAGCGAAAAAGCTATCAAGGGTATATTAAAGAAAATTTCGCAGATAGCTGCTGAAACGAAAGCTCAGGGGCGTTTTTATAACCTTAATAATAATATGATTCTTTTAAGTAATGATAATAATTTGGAGGAAGAAGTTCTGCACAAGGTTAGAATTCTTGCAAAAGAGACGCATTACACTATCGAGGTCATACAGCAGTGTTTTTCACTTTTTGCTGATACCGGAGACTTTGTTAAAAAGATCAAAAAAGTTCATCAGAATCTCGGCAAATGGCATGACTATGAAATCAGCCGGGCCTACCTGAGTGACTTTTTAAAAAAAACCGGAAAAAGCTCTTCTTCCGAACCTTACCATAACGTATTGCAGTTTATTAAAAAAGAAAAGACATCA
>JABHYP010000120.1 GCA_018656855.1 Candidatus Latescibacterota bacterium
AGTCGAGCCGGGTAATCTCGGACGCCAGTATATCAGTACAGTCAGGGGATACCTGTCGAGCATCAGGGAAAACGAGTTGGGCCTGTTCGAACGTGCCGGAAAACTATGCGCAGAAACCATAAGAGCCGGAAACAAGGTAGTGGCAAGTGTGATCGGTCATTTCATGGTCGCACAGTTTCGTATGCCAAGCTACCCAGATATTTTCACCATAAAGGCCAATGAATATGGGAGAGATTATCTCGAAGGGATTATTGAAAAAGGCGACACCTGGCTCCATGTCGGCTATTCATACACACCCGAGGAGGAACTGAAACTTGCGAAAGAAATCGGAGCTAACACTGTATGCGTGATGACTCCGGGACCGACCGAAGTGGGCGAAGGAGCGCCGGTTGCTCCTGATATGAACAATGTCGATATCTACATCGATCCATATTGGAAGCATGGTGATTCGGTAGTCGAAGTTCCCGGTTATGACACAAAGATATTACCACCATCCGGAGTTGTGATGATTACATCTTACTGGATGGTCATCGGCGAGACATTGAATAGTATGTGATCAGTTGCATTGTGCGTCTTAATAATATTTTGGACACTTTCAGTAACAAAAGGGAACATCACAATGGCGAAATATCATTTCAGACTTACAGAAAAAACAACTAACGATCCTGAATTCTTAAACGATATACTTAGCAAAGGGAAATATATGTCTCTTGCATTGTGCCGCGACAATGAACCTTATATTGTAACGCTCAGTTATGGCTATGATTGTGAAAATAACTCTATCTTTTGTCATTGTGCAAGGAAAGGGCTCAAGTTGGATATAATCCGGTCAAACAATAAAATATGCGGCACTGTATTCTTAGATGAGGGATACATACAGGGTGAATGCGGTCAACCATACAGGTCTGTTGTATTCCGAGGCATAGCAAGCGAAATCACCAAACTCGATGAAAAGAAACATGCCATGTCGGTTTTGCTTAATCATCTTGAAGATGATTCGAGTATTATTCGGGACAAAAAGCTCAAAGAAGATAATATATACAACTCATTTGGAATTCTGAGAATAGATATCGCTGATATTTCTGGGAAAAAGGGGCGTTAAAAATCTGCTTTATTGGGATGTTGGGACGTGGTTTTTCAAAATCAAATATAAATTTTACATATACAAATGCCCCCCCAACCAAAGGAGTGGGATATAACGCTGCCTTACTTTAGTAAGGAAATACAATAAGGAAAGAATTTAATCATATCCATCCTTGAAGCAAGTATGGGGAAATTCAAGATTAAATTCGCTAACATAGAGATTATTGATATATCTCAGTTAATACGGATATTTGATCTTAATAATTGTTAACAGCACATCACCCGGGCTATAGATAATATTTAATAAGGATCAACATGTATGAACAGAAGAACTTTCTTGAAATCAACGGCACTTGGATCATCGGCAGCTCTCGCGTCTTCAAAGCCAGGCCTGTCACAGATACAGGATGTGTCTCTTCAGAACACGAAAACTCTTTCAAAAGGCGCCCTTCGAATCGAGGATGGTGTCAAACTTTTCCTGAAAAACAATGAAGGCAACACAACACCGTCATTACGTGAAGAAATACAGGAAAACCCCGATGCCGTTTTTATTATTATGGCGGGAATCAATGTCTCACGCGATGAAAACGGGGTGTGGAATCATTGCCATGATCAAATAGAGCGTTTCGGAAAACGTGTCGGGCAACTAGTATTCCGCAAAGGTTCAAAACGGGGAATTGGCACCTTTATCAAACCTAACTTTGTAAGCGGGTTTCGGGGCGAAGACGCGTTGTTCCAGTCCCACGGAGGGCGGGTTCACCCGTTTTTTGTCGCAGGGCTTGCCGACGCGCTTCATGAAATCGGAAACAGCAACATCATAGCTGGGGCTCGCGGTGGTATGTCCCATGAGCAATTCACAAAAAGTGGCTGCAAAGATCTCTTCAACACCATGAATATGCCTCTTATCGAAGCCAATATACAGCCTTTCAGTGGTTACCATCGCCGTGAACTCATCTGGCACAAAAACCACAAAGGTCTTGTCGCCCAACGTTTCTGCACTTATAAGCCGGCATTTTATAAAGACACGACCTTCATAAATATTGCCCATGCTCATACACACAAGGTCGGGCACACTACGCTCACCATCAAAAACATCCAGGGGATAATGCCGCGAGGTTACGGTCATATATGCGATTCCTGGACATCAATGGACCTGTGGCGGAGACAATTCAGAAAGGATTTCAATCCTGATTACCGCGTCGAAATAGAGAAACAGTATGTGAGACACGCGAACATGGGGTACAAACACTGGGATGACGGTGGTTTTTACAAAACGTACCGTGCCTCTGGGGGCTATGAAGCGTTTATTGAGACATTACGAATGTTTGAGATTAGTCGCGGGGAAAAACGTAACAGAGCGCGAGAGAAACTTTACAGTATCGCGGATTCGAGGATATTCTGGGCGGAACAGTGGGCTCAGCGTATTATGGACTGTATCGAAGTAATGCCACCACCAGATATCAACATGGTAGAGGGTGTTTTCGGCAGAGGCTATAATACTGGGGTCATGCATACGGACTTTCTCACAACTGGCAAATCAATGGTCGCGGTCGACGCAGTCACTTCATGGCTCATGGGGCATGATCCACGCGAACTGCCTTATCTCCGTATCGCCAAAGAACGTGGAATAGGGGAAAACGATATCGAAAAAATATCCATTTTCCTGCTCGATGAAAACGGACCTTTTAAAATCAAGGATTATCGTGACCTGCCACGTCATTTCCTTGGTATAAATAACAACAACATAAAGGAACTTGGGCCAAGATTTTTCTGATTCCTGACTGAGATGTGAAATTAACGCCCCGTAATAGAACAGTGAGTATTAGTTGTTGTGCCTATTAATGGGAACACATCACTGTTGTTGTTCGATTTCGTTACAATAAACCTCCCAACAACAGCGACCAAAAACTCGGTGCCATGACTAACTTAAGAAGTGGTACAAATGATGGGGCAGATCATATTTGTATTCTTTCACCTCACGTTGCTATGATTCAGTACGGCGCGCGACGGTTTTCCACCTACACCGAACTTATTCACCGATCTAACAAGGAGAGTGTTTTTTCCCGAACACAGTAACCATGTCCAATATGCACCTGCTCTTTTCCACCCACTATCATTGACATTGACTTCATAGTGGCAGAAATTTGGCGTGTACGTCTCAAATTCGAGGAACAACCGGTCGTTACTTTCACCAGATGAGGCATGTATATACACTGTGTTTAAGTCTGGCCACATATCCCGGGGACGGTCAGTATGCCATGAATACTGTTTTTTACGTGGAGTTTGTTCATCATACCAGTTGATGTAACCGTCCCATGGCCAGGAAGAACTTCCATGCGAGAGGGGTCTAGGGTAAGGTTTTTCATACCAGTTGTTTCGAGGAACCATTCGTACGAACGATCCGCTGGCAAAACCGGCAAGTGTTGTTTCCGAATGATGCACTAGTGATCCCCGGCGAATGTTAGATTCTCCGTCAGTTATTTCAAAGTTTCTCTTCTTAAACCATTTACCATCGCTGTTTGTCCAATCAATCGGTTTGTCTGGGAAAAAATAATCAAGATATTTTTTATGGATATCTAAGAAACTGAGAGGCTCGTTTCTTGCTTTGTCGACAAGGTAATGGTTATGGCTTGCATCGATGTAAATCCATTTGGCGAATTCGTCGTTCCATACCTCGCATACCTCGTGGCCATCAACATTCAGCAGCCTTCCCTGCCATCCATATGCCATACACAATCCGCCTAGAAAATTGTTATGCTGAATGCACATTCCACCACCACCATTTTTGTTTATTCTTTTGGAGATAGAGAGCGCGTCCCATTCAGGATACTCCGGTATCGGAGAGTGCCATCTCCAGCGATTGGAAGCATAGTCGAGTAATTTCACCTGAGCTTCGAATTGAGAGCGGCTTCCGAAAATAACATCATCGAGATTCTCACGAATCTTCAGTTCTTCAAATTCCGGCCTCTCCCATTTCTCCCATTCCCACTTGATGGAAGAATATTTAATTTCAGGATTATAGAGTTCTACCACATTAATATTGTCATGATTGGGTATGGGATATGGTTCATCCAACTCAACGTTTATCAAGGCATTCTTGACAACCGGGCTCACAAGCGGATTTTCAGATACCAGAACAGCTTTGAACTGGAGAAAACGCCTATTGAACTTGATATCGGCAAAAAATGACACCTTGGAACCACTTCCAACAAACTTATAAGGATTCCATTCGTCAGAAAAAGGGCTCGGGTTCGTACCACCGCGTATATAAAAATCAACGGCTGTTCCTGGAAGCACATTGGAAAATAATGAAACTTCCAGTTTTTGGGTGGTGTGCTGCCTGATGATGAAATCGTCTGGATACTCTTTCCAAAGATCAATAACCGGACTTTCTATCCAGCCGGTTTTGACATAGCGGTCGAAACTGAGGCGAATTGTATATTCAGCCCGGTCATTGCCGAGAGGCCCAAAAGGGCTTTCTTTCCAATTTTCTCCACCGTCGGTAGATTTGAATGAGGTCTTACCGACATCCGACGGATCACCGCCACCGGCTACAAATTCATCAGCACGAGAAAGATACAATACCCATCCATCTTCTTCGGTCTTAGCCTCGGGGCAGAACAGATCGACGACGTTTTCCCCCTTTTTTAGCCATTCAACTGGAAACTCGACCCAGAAATAGTGCATATAATATGTGGGAGTATTCCACTTTTCGAACTGCGAAATATGTCCGTTTACGGTGAAACTGAGCGGATACTTCCCCTGGCTTCGATTGTATAAGATGAGATATGCTTTATGAGACCGCGGATCATCAAGATAGAAAATCTTACGCGCTCGGTTTTCGCCCCACACACTGTCAAGCCAAACTCCTTTTTCACTGTTGCCTGCGCCAGGTGAATCGTTCTCAATAAGTACCATATCAAACAATTGAACGTCTCCGTCTGGATTTTTCATAAGCATGTGAATAAAGCCAGTATCATAGAGATTTTCGGCACTGAATTTCCATGATGTATTTACCGGCTCAGCTAATAAAGTAAGGGGAACGATAAATATAACAACAGCAATAAGTGTCATATTCACATATAATTGTCTCATTGTAAAACTCCTAATTATGTGTTATAGAATTTCCAAAATATTTATTACATTTTATCATTAATACAATCACAATAAATTATAACTTGTCTTATGGGTAAACAATATCAAAATATCAAGCTCTTTCTCTTCCCGTTCAATATATATTTTTCAGGTCAAGGTGATTAATTAAATGATAGATCCCGTATCATAGTTTATAAAATAGTAAAAGTTCACTATTAACCTGTTAATAAAATAAATTACCTTTTCCATGATATTTTGACAAGAATTTTCTCTATACAATATTTCGGTAAATAACCTTTTATGTATCGCGAATTTTACCATCTTATACATAACATATTTAATGTTAATGGCAACTCCTCAATCCACTCTCACAACGATTCCCCAAACAGTAATTCCACCAAGATATACACCTTCTAACTATCTAAAACACCAAAAGCTATCACGAGTACCCTAAACAAGTCCCAGAACAACTAATAAACAATCTATTGCCATAGCGTTCAAATGTATATATTTTAAATGCATTGAATAATTAGTTTATTTTGTTTGACACGTAATATCTTAATAACAATGATTGAGCATCTCTGTATGTGTAAAATGTTCTGAAGAGGTACAGTTATATTAGATATTAATAACTGGAAAATGCCCACTAGCAATATATTCTTACCGCGATATATGAACTCACTAAAGGAGGTTTTATTATGAAAAAACGTTTTACGATAATTATTGCATCATTACTTGTACTGTTCTCTGAATGTAGTATGCTTGGTTCTAAATCCCAAGTGGCGGCAGGAAAAGTTACGATTAATTACACTTTGTCACGTATAAGTGGGATGGGGAGCAATCAATATGCGATTTGGATAGAGGACGAGACTGGCAGTTATGTCAGGACGCTCTTTGTTACGGATTACATGGCACAAAGGCAAGGGTGGAAGGTCCGGCAGCAGTCCCTTATAAATTGGGTCCGGGAGGCAAATCTGAATGACATGCCACAGCAGGACATCGATGCGATGAGCAGTGCTACACCTCAGGCCGGCACACAGACTGTGGGGGGGGACCTTACGGATGCGGCAGGCAAGACGGTGAAAGCCGGTGTTTATATGTATCGGATCGAGGCCTGCCTGTTAATGGAAAACAATGTGCTGTGGTCCGGTGATATCCATGTAGGCGGCGCACGGCAAACCTCACAACCAAAAGTCAGCTACTACCCCAAAACTGCTAAAAATTTAGGAAAAACGCTCATTTCGGATATCTCAATTATCTATGAACCATCCCCATGATTCTCGATGAAGGAATCTATGTTGCTCCCGCTCTTACCAGAGGTGATGCTGGCAGTGATATCGGAACAAGAAGTAATTGGGCCATAGTGTGCATCGTTAAACACTTTAGACTGAGTTTATCCATAAAAGTTGATCCAATTATTATGTTTAAATTGAGGGGTAAATCCTTACAATGATTCAGGTTTAAAGCTTTTTTCTGCACATTGAAGGCGAATGGAGCTAGTGACACGAGGAAGATGGTGTTGGTGAGGTAATACTACTAACTTACGAGACTTAGTCATGCACAGGCAAACCCATATATCAATTCCGCAAAAGCTATTCTCTGTTGCTATTCTGACACTTTGTATAACGATACTGCTTGTTTACTCCTGCGATAAGGACAAAGAGAAGAGCATAGTCGGTCCCGTGGAAGATACATATACGATATCAGGGAAAGTTGTCACTGATAGAGCTTACTCTTTTAGAAATTTAACCGTTACCCTTATCGGGACAAGTGTTGAGGACACGACAATAACTGATAAATGGGGAACTTACTCTTTTGACGGGCTCCCGGCAGGTAAGTATATAATAACTCCATCAAAAGAAGGATATGAGTTTTTTCTTTCGAGCGCGGAAGCCAGCATAACCGGAACCAATGTGAACATTGATGATTTTATTGGTTGGTATGATAGAGAAAATGTGGAAAATGGCGATATTATCGGGAAAATTGTAGATACCGATAATAAACCTGTCTGGGGCGTGAATGTGCAGGTATTTCCTTATCCTCAAAAAACAGACAAAACATCTGAGTATGGATATTATTATATACATAACACCTTAATCTTAAATGCCCCATATCAGATAGTCCCTGTTAAAGAAGGATACAACTATACGTTCAGTCCGGATACATCGTACGTTACTCCAACAGAACAAGTCACAGTAGTCCATTTTACCGCTTCATACTCAGGCTCACCGCTGCATTCTATCTCTGGGAGAATCGTAGATGCCGGGGGCAACGGTGTTTTTTCCTCTATTTGGTTAGTAAGAGAGAAGGGATTAGGGGAAAGTTATCATTCAAAAACTGACAAAGATGGCTTTTATACATTTTGCGATTTAAAAGATGGTACATACATTTTAAGGGTATTGGCGAATATCGCACAGGAAACTATAATCGTTGATGGCAAGGATGTCATAATGCCCGAAATTGAATGCGAATGGTGTAATTGTGAAGCCGAAGACTACTTTCCACTTAAAACCGGTTCATCCTGGATATACGACCGGACCATCAATGATGGGCGAACCTTTGACTACACTGTTAGTGTTACAGACACAATATCTCATAACGGCACGACCTATTCGCAGATGTCTATAGACTTTCCCGGGGATTTCAATACATACCGTATCGGGCATAATACTGTCTATGCACTTTCCGAGGGGGAAGAGAAACTGTTTTTACAGTTCGGTATATATTCAGGCGATGAGTGGATAATAGATTATATTCAGGATTATACCTGTAAAGGCACGTTCCTTGGCGCAGAAAGCATTGAAGTTCCCGCAGGGACATACACCGGCTGTTTACACATCGAGACAATTATCACTTACGGGTCAACAACGCACGAGTCATTAAACATGTGGTTCGCACGTGATATCGGTCTCGTCAAAGCGATGAAAGTTATAGTAAGCTACGGTAAACTGATAGAAACCATAACCGATGAGCTGAAAGAATGTGATGTGGTAAGTAATTAGTGACACGAGGTAGATGGTGCTGGTGAAATTAATGGGAAACATAATTTGGTTGTTGGTCTTATGAGCTATAATGTTTACGTAATTGAATTAGATAAAGAGTTTGGCGAATCAAGAAAAGCCAAAGAAGCTAATCCTTTTCGTAATCCTGATAAACCCTATGTTTATGTTGGTTACACTTCTAAAACTCCTAAGGAACGCTTCAAGCAGCATATGTCAGGAATGCGGGGGAAAAAGGGCTATAAACTATGTTCTAAAGTCGTATATAAATATGGGATAAGATTAATGCCGAGCTTGTATTCAGAGTATAATCCTATTCGTTACAGAAAAGAAGCAATGAAAATGGAAATTCTACTTGCTGAAAGTTTAAGAAAGCGAGGCTATACGGTTTGGCAGAAATAAAGTGATATTCTCATAAGAAAGTGAATTCACCCGGACGAGGAAAATGGTGCTGGTGAAATAATCTAATAAATTATGAGACTTGACCATGCAAAAACAATCCCCTATATCAATTACGCGTAAGCTATCCTCCGTTGCTATTCTAACACTTTGTATAGCGATACTACTTGTTTACTCCTGTGATAAGGAAAAAGAGAAGAGCATAGTCGGTCCCGTGGAAGATACATATACGATATCAGGGAAAGTTGTCAAGCTTCCATTAAATCCATCCAATATAGGATTCCAAGATGTTACTGTTTACATTTCTGGAAATCAACTCGCCGATTCAACTCTTACAGATTCTGATGGAACCTTTACCTTTTCAAAACTTTCAGTGGATACATACACACTGACTATGTCAAAGCAGCCTTATATTTTCAGACCCCAGAAAAAAGAAGTAAAAATTTCAAAGAACAATATTGTAGTCGATGAGTTCTATAGTATTTTACTTGATGATGATGAACTCAAGAATTACTATATCACAGGTAAAATTGTTGATGATAACTGCAACATCATAGATTTTATTAGGGTAAAATTATTCGAAATCAAACAAAATAATAGTATTGAAAGTATTGGATTTACGAAAACGTGGCAAAGTGGACATTTTTTCTATGGATTATCTTTTGATATCAAAAATAAAACATTCATATTAAAACCTGAAAAAATTGGATATGAGTATACATTCAATCCTGATTCGTGCATTGTGACCGTTAATGATAACATAATCATTCATAATTTTATCGCTAAATATTCTGGTTCTCCCCTGCATACAATTTCTGGTAGAATTATCAATATAGATACTGACCTGAAATCAGAATTCTATTGCAATGTTTTTTTGCTCGACGGGAAAGATAGTTATTTATACTATGCCGATTCAATGGGAACATATATATTTCGAGGTCTTAAAGACGGGATCTATAAAATTGTACCACGGAATGCCTTTTATACATTTTCATCCGATACGTTGACAGTTACTGTAGAGGGTGAAGATGCCTTTCTTCCCGATATTACTTGTGAATATACTGGTTCTACGTACTATACGTATTCTGGAAGAACAATCGATACCGAGGGTAATGCCATACCCGGTGTCAGAATTACTTTTCTTGGACAAAAGGGCACGTTTGATACTGATGAAGAGGGGCGATTCAATACTGAAACGGCAAAATATTCTTATTACGTTACTCGGTTTGATGGCACAAAGAGTATTTTTTTTGTTCCCTCGAAAAGCGGATATACGTTTTCACCGGATACGACATGGGTAACAATAGA
>JABHYP010000121.1 GCA_018656855.1 Candidatus Latescibacterota bacterium
AGATATCCGTGTCAATAAACCGCTTATGCTCGATAACTTTACAATTCACCAGTCAAGCTATGGGATATCGGAGCATCGTAATTATGATACAGCTCGTGTCGAAGTTCGGTTGAAGGATGTACCGGAAACAATACCGCCGGTTATAACTCTTGACATGATTCTGGGAGAGGAATACACGATTCCGGGATTCAATGACAGTTTGAAAGTGCGCCTGGCTGAAGTGCATGGTAATTTCAAAAAGGCAGCCTCGATTTCGGGCGAAGAGAATCCGGCAGTCAGAATTGATGTTATGACATTTGAACAGAAGCGCTGGAGTATATATGCGTTTAAAAATTTTCCCGGTTTAAACATGCCGATGCACGATGATTTAAGAGTGGTTTTTGCCCTGCTTGATATTAGTGTGAGTGGTTCTGAGAAAGGAGAAGAAGGTGCATATTATACTGTTCTCGGCGTGGTAAGAGACAGGGGAATACCTGCTATTGTGGCAGGAGCGATATGTATGATGCTCGGGTTGTTTCTGTCCTTTTATGTTTGGCCAAGACGCGTATGGGTGCTTGAGGAAAACGGAACAATTCATATAGGCGGTACTGCAAAGAGAGCCCAGGAGCTGTTCAGGGTTTTTGTGAAAAAAACAGTAAAGTCATAAAAACGAGAGGCAAAGGGATAGGGGACACTCAATTTCAGATACTCAACTCTGAAATATGACAACTGACCACGGACTAATTTAGAACCTGAAACTTAAGACCAATTTATGTATAAAATAAGGAATATGTTATGAGCCAAACTGTTGATGTTGATCTATTCTACATTGCATTCATCTGTTACACAGTCGCCATGCTGATAACTTTTTTTACTTTCTGGAAGAAGACAGGTAAAGCCGCGGTTATCGGGCGCATTGTTCTCCTTGTTGGTTTAGTCTTCCAGGTAGTCGGGTTGGTCATCCGGTCGTATCATGCACGGTTCATGCCGGTGACCAATATGTACGAATCAATGAATTTATTCAGTTGTTTGATAGTTCTCGCATACCTTGTAGTTGACAGGCGCTTAAAAAACCGTTCACTGGGTGTATTCATACTTCCTGTCATATTTCTTTTGATGGCGTTTTCTTCTCTTCCGTCCACGTCGAAAGAGATTATGCCTCTTATTCCGGCTCTGCAAAGCCAGTGGCTTGTATGGCATGTTATTTTGTCGTTTATCGGCGAAGCGGGATTCGCGGTGGCTTTCTGTGCCAGTATTATGTACTTGATCCGTAAACGATCGGCGGAAAACTCGTTTATAGCACAGACGTTTCCCTCTCTTACCGTACTTGATACAATCAGTTACCGTGCTATTGCAGTCGGCTTCCCCATCTTCACTATCGGTGCGATTATATTTGGAGCTGTCTGGGCAAAATATGCCTGGGGCGACTACTGGAGCTGGGATCCGAAGGAGACGTGGGCGCTGATTACCTGGATTGTATATGCGCTGTATCTTCATGCCAGAATCGTGCATGGCTGGAAGGGGACTGTTGCAGCATTGATTTCGATAATCGGCTTTCTCGCAACGATGTTTACCCTTTTCGGCGTAAATTACCTTATTTCAGGTCTTCATTCTTATACGTGAGAGGCTGATACGCCTGGATTATTTTTAAAAATAAATTTATCATAGCTTGCTCACTATGCCGGTATAAAACAGTAATATCAGAAGCTTTTTTTACTTGACGTGCTCTTTTATTTACTATATACTTCGCTTGTATTTCAAATGTGGTTCAGAATGGATTTAATAATATGTTTATTTATAATAATTGGCGAGTTTGAAAGGAGGAATTTCGATGAGACTTTTAACACGTTCCGATTTCGATGGTTTGGTGAGCGGAGTGCTATTGGTAGAAAAGGGTGTTGTCGATAATTACAAGTTTGTTCACCCAAAGGATGTCCAGGACGGATTGGTTGAAGTGACGGAAAACGACGTGCTGGCCAATATCCCTTATGTTCCCGGCTGCGGGCTATGGTTCGATCACCATGCAAGCGAGGAGGAGCGTCTCGAGTTAAAAAAACTTGATTTTGAAGGAGACTGCCGCCCCGCTCAGAGCGCAGCACAGGTTATCTGGGATTATTACGGTGGCGAGAAAACCTTCGGCAAGCATTTTCTGCCGCTTCTGGAAGCCGTGAACAAAAGTGATTCCGGTGATCTGATGAGCTTTGAAATATTAAATCCGGAAGGATTCATTTTACTTTCATTTATAATGGATCCCCGTACCGGCCTTGGTAGATATAGAAACTTCAGAATCAGCAACTACCAGTTGATGGAGGATATGATACAATACTGCCGGACGAAGACAGCAGATGAGATTCTCGATATTCCCGATGTTAAGGAACGAGTTGATTTTTATATTGAACAGCAGGCGCTTTTCATTGATATGCTCGACCGTTGCTGTGAAATCCATGGGAACGCCATTGTCACAAATCTTCTGAACGAGGAATCAATATACTCCGGAAACAGGTTTATTGTATATGCACTGAATCCTGAACAGAACATTGAAGTACGGATAATGCAGGGTAAAGATAATAGCAGAGTCGTTATCACCTGCGGCCACAGTATTGTGAACCGTACCAGCCAGACAGATGTAGGAAGCCTGATGCTCAAGCATGGCGGAGGCGGACATCCAAAAGTGGGAACATGCCAGATTCCTGCCGAGGGATGGGAACAGGTTCTTGAAGAAATTGTGGAGAGTATAAAGAAAGACGGATAGTATCATTTCCTCATTGGACTATCCCGCAGCAAGATTCGGAGAAATGAACTACCCCAGCCCGAGGGGCGGAGTAGTTCATTTTCTGCATTATAAATTAGGATAAATACCCATGAATCGTTTTTCGAGACCATTTGTACTTTTTGTGCTCCTCCTTTTTATTCCCCTTTCGTTATATGCTCAAACAGGCGATCTCAGATTACTTGACTGGCGGCCTATAAGCCAGCTTGTGGTGAAAGAGACGGAGGTTCTTAAACCGAAATTTCCTGTAATTGATATTCACAATCACCTCGGAGGGGTGGTTGAAGCTTTTTCAGCCGAAAAAACAAGAAAATACCTTGAGGAAATGGATAAGGCCGGTGTCTGGAAGTGTGTGAGCCTCGATGGAAGTTCCCGAAACGATTTCTACAGGGAGCACCTCAGCGTTTCGAATAGTGTTTCAAAAGACAGATTTATTATCTTTTTCACGCCGGATTTAAGCAGGATAGATGAGCCGGACTTCGGGCATAAAGAAGCTAAAAAACTCGAAGAGGCTGTAAAGATGGGTGTTCGAGGGATGAAAATTTACAAGTCTCTCGGTTTGACCCTCAAGGATAAGAGCGGCAAACTGGTTCCGGTGGATGATCCCCGGATCGATCCGC
Source organism: Candidatus Latescibacterota bacterium (assembly GCA_018656855.1). Lineage (GTDB taxonomy): Bacteria > Latescibacterota > Latescibacteria > Latescibacterales > Latescibacteraceae > JABHYP01. Next base: position 3,370 of record JABHYP010000121.1, read on the forward strand.
TGTGGACAAAATGCGGAGAGCTTGGTATCCCTGTGATGATCCACGTTTCCGATCCCAAAGCTTTTTTCACACCGGTTGACCGCCACAACGAACGCTACGACGAACTTGGCGCCCATCCCAACTGGTCGTTTTACGGTGACAGGTTTCCTTCCAAAGATGAGATTCTCGCCCAGCGGAACCGGGTTTTTGCGAAGCATCCCGATACGATTTTCATCGGCGCGCATGTGGGAACCCTGCCCGAAGAGCTTGACAGAGTTGCCGAATGGCTCGACA
>JABHYP010000122.1 GCA_018656855.1 Candidatus Latescibacterota bacterium
ATTAAATGTGTCGCTGTCGTGCAATTCCACAAATGCTGTTATTCGATATACAACAAATGGAAGCGATCCGGTGGAAAGCTCGCAACAATACACTACACCTTTATCAATAACAAAAACCACGGTAATAAAGGCCGGCGCGTTTGAAGACGGTTTATTGCCGGGGAAAATTTCCACACACACTTATATTATCAATGATAAATCCACCCTTCCGGTTATTTCCATTGCCACTGATCCGGATGGTTTCTTCAGCAGCAGCAAAGGGATATATGTCAATTATAATGAAGAAACCTGGGAAAGACCGATTCATCTTGAATTTTTTGAATCTGACGGGCGTCTCGGTTTCAGTATTGATGCCGGTTCGAGGATACAGGGTAAATCGTCCTCGCGTTTTGCCCAGAAGCCCTTATCAATTTTTGTTCGCGGACAGTACGGTTACGACGCGATAAATTATCAAATTTTCCCGGATTCCCCGGTTAGCGAATTTAAATCCCTTATACTGCGTAATTCAGGAAATGACTGGTCTTTCACGATGTTTCGAGACGGACTGACATCGAGTTTGTTCAGAGGCGTTGATCTGGATATTCAGGAATACCGGCCAACTGTTGTATACATTAACGGAGAATACTGGGGCATTCACAATATTCGCGAAAAACACAATGAGGAATATTTCGAGTCTCACCACAGCGTCGACCCGGATAACATTGATCTTTTAAAACCTTACTGGCGTGTGGAACGCCCGGATGGCGCTTTACTTATCGAAGGCGATTATTTACACTACGATGCCATGCTGGATTATATGACTGATAATGATCTGAGTATTTCTGAACATTATAACTATATAAAAACTCAGCTAGATATTCCTTCCTACATTAATTACCTGATACTTGAAATCTATGGAGACAACAAGGATTGGACTGGTAATAATATGAAGTTGTGGCGGCCTAAAACTTCCGAAGGCAAATGGAGGTGGCTGCCGTGGGATCTCGACTTCACATTCGGAGGACAAAATGAACTTGGCTATGAAAGAGGTGTTGATAACGAGTTTGGATACAATACACTTGCTTTCGCTACAGACCCTGAAGGGGGCTGGCCATACCCACCCTGGACAACCTTTATTTTTCGGAAATTACTTGAAAATCAATCTTTCAGAAATGATTTCATCAACCGGTTCGCAGATTGTTTTAATACGTTTTTACAGAATCATATAGTTATGCAGAAAATCCACGAAGTTAAATCAGTAATTGAACCTGAGATGCAGGATCATATTGCGAAATGGGGTAATTCAAATAAGGCAATTAAGTCAGTTAATGACTGGTATAATAGTGTAAAGCTAGTTGAAGAGTTCGGTGAAACCAGAGCGGATTCCATTCGCATTTATATAATTGATGAATTTAATTTAAGCGGTACGGCAATGGTTGATCTCGATATTCCACAACCTGGCACAGGCACAATCAGGATAAATACTCTGTCTCTTGACGAATTTCCCTGGAGCGGCACCTATTTCAAAGGTGTTCCCGTTGTTATAACCGCTCAACCAGCTCCTGGTTACCGCTTTGCCGGCTGGTCGGGGATAGCGGCACAAGACTCTATATCCATTGACGTAAATGTAAATGACAACCTGACATTAACAGCGCATTTTGAGGCAGCTAAAGATGTCTCAGGCCCCATCGTTATCAACGAAATCAACTATAATTCATCCACAGATTTTAATCCTGAAGACTGGGTCGAGCTCTATAATACCAGCACTGAAAAAATTGAACTTTCCGGATGGGTATTCAAGGACGAAGATGATGCTCACAAGTTTGTTTTTCCGGATAATACAGTCATCGAACCTGATGACTATATTGTTCTGTGCAGGGATAAATCGCTTTTTCACCAGATGTTTCCTGATATTGAAAAATATATTGGAGATATAAGCTTCGGACTGAGTGGCAGGGGTGAACTTGTAAGGCTTTACAATGCGATGGGTGAACTTGTCAATTCACTTACTTATGATAATAATCCACCCTGGCCCGAGGCTGCGGATGGGCGCGGTTCGACTCTTGAATTACTGAACCCTTCTCTCGATAATATTCTTCCGGGAAATTGGGCGCCCTCTATCTCACATGGCACGCCAGGAGAGAAAAATGATGTGTTTATTACCGGTGTTGAAAACACATCATCTCCGGCAGTTTTTTCGCTTGGCCAGAATTATCCCAACCCGTTCAACCCGGTAACTACCATTCCATTTCATGTTTCACATGGAGGTAGAGTAACGATTGATGTGTATTCTGTTCTCGGCCAGCGAGTTGCTACAGTTATTGACAGAGATATTAATCCGGGACATCACACTGTTATATTCAGTTCCGATGACCTCGCCGCAGGGCTATACTTTTACACCATCAAAACTGGAAGATTTATAAAAACAAAACAGATGATGCTGCTTAAATAGGCCGTTGCAGAAACAGCCTGAGAAAAGCCGGAAAATTATTGAAGCAAATTGCAGAAAGAATAATGAAGGATTAAAAGTGAAAAAGATATTCCTCATTTTTGTTGGAACGCTCAGTGTTTTACAGTTATTCGACTCTTTAGCTTTTTCGGCAGTTACCGGACAGGTAGAAGATATATTCGGCTATCCTGTATCAGAGGCAGTCGTTACTTTTACAGATGTTTCTGATTCGAATATACTATATCGTGCTATTACTGACAGCGATGGCATGTATGAGATTGATTTTACGACATTTGTGAATGAAACAACCGGGATCGAACCTAAGAATTTTACACTTAAGCAAAATTATCCAAATCCTTTTAATCCATCGACAACGATTCCTTTTACTCTTTATAAGGACGGCTTTGTCAATATATCCATCTATAATGTTCTCGGACAAAAAGTTAATACTCTCATCAACGAGCATCTTTCAACCGGGCCACATTCTGTTGCATGGGCAAGCACGGATGACAGCGGTATGAGAGTATCGGCAGGAATTTATATTTATCAATTCACTTTTGAAAGAAGAATTGAAACGAAAAAAATGCTTTTGTTGGACGGCGGGAGTACGCGTGACCATGGTTCAGGTTCAATATATTCCGGCGGTTCTCATTCACGTGTTGACGATGCCATCTCCAAAATTGCCGGATCAATGAAATACGACATATCTATAACCGGCGATGGATTATTACCTTTAGAATATAAAGAAGTGAATATTCTCGACGGGCAAACATTTAATATTTCCGTATCTCAGCTCTCAAAAATTCCTGAAGGAAATTTTTCAATGGGCTCTTCCACTTATTACGAGCAGCCGGTTCACGAGGTGAGTCTGGATGCATTTGAGATGAGTGTTACCGAGGTGACACAGCACCAGTACGAGACAATAATGGGAACAAATCCATCGTGGACACTGATCGGCAGCACACTTCCGGTGGACAATGTCAACTGGTACGATGCTGTGATGTTTTGTAACAGGCTGAGTGTAATTGCAGGTCTTGAACAGTGTTATGATGAAAGCACATGGGAATGCAATTTCAGCAAAAACGGTTTCAGGCTTCCTACAGAGGCGGAATGGGAATATGCATGCCGGGCGGGAACTACAACGGAATACTATACGGGAAACACCAACAGCAACTTAAAGAGTGCAGGTTGGTTTTATGACAACGGTAAGCAAAAAACTCACCCTGTTGGTGAAAAGGTGCCAAATAAGTTGGGACTATACGACATGCACGGAAACGTATGGGAATGGTGTAATGACCGGTACGGTTCAAATTACTACAGCGAAAGCCCGGAACATAACCCTCCCGGCCCCGATACAGCCCCTTGGCGGGTGATCAGGGGCGGCGGCTGGGTAAGCCGCGACTATCAATGCCGGTCTGCCTGCCGTGATCTCAGCCCGCCTGAAGCCAGTGGCAGAGATCTTGGATTCCGGGTAGTTATTCGTACGCAGCAATGAACAATGCTAACCTCGCCTTTTTTATACTACAATAAAGCGTATGGCTTTCTATCAGTTCAAAACTTTATTATAAACTGTTAGAATAGCCAACGTTATTTACACATTTTTGGGAATTAGCCTCATTACAATAGCGGCTACAACAAGCGCAAGCCCGAGTATCGAAACCATCGATGGTCCACAGGAAAAATCAAAATGGTACGAAAATGCAAGACCGACTATTGAAACCATCCCCCCGACAAACCATGCCAGAAGAAGCCTTATTCTCCAGCTCTGCGTAAACAAAGCGGAGAATGTCGCAGGAATTATCAGGAAAGCAAAAGTAAGTAGCACTCCGGCAAACTCAATTGTATACGTGATAACAATTCCCATCGATGCATAGAAAAGAAAATCCCACCACATCACATTAATACCAGATTTCTCAGCGCCCTCGTAATCACTTGAAATCCTGATAAATTTTTTACGGAAAATATATTGAAAAATACCTGCGGTAGCGAATACTAAAGCGCAATGAAGGATATCAGACCACCCTACCCATAGTATGCTCCCTGTAAGCATCTCCTCCATATGAACATCACTGCCGGCAGCTGTGGCAAGCAGAAAAAGAGTGGCCGCGGCGGCGATTGCATATGACACTCCAATAACCGTTTCCTGTGAAATATTTGACACTCTTTTAGAGACATAGGAGAAGAATGCAGCGGCGATCAAAGTAAAACAAATTGCAAAGAGTCGGGGTATATAAGTATTTTCTTCAGTCAACTGCTGTCTGAAAAGAATGAATGCCAGAGTTGAACCGGTTGCCGCAATCTGGGCAAGGGTAATATCGATAAATATTATCTCACGTTCCAGAACATGAATCCCGAGGTATCCCAAGATTCCCAGTATAGTCAGACATGCAATAAAAGATGGAAACAAGAATTGAACGGCTTCCCACATTGTATTTTCCCTTCACATTTAATATCTACACTTTTTCAGGTAACAGGATACGAAGAATCAATGCGCCGAAAAAAAACGCTCCGAGAGCCAGCACAAGACATGGACCATAGGGCAGTCTAAAGAAATACGAGAATAAAAGCCCGGTTAGAGAGGCAACAAATCCCGTAGTCCAGCCAATTAATAATCCCTGCGACCAGCCTCTTGTAAAAAGGACGCCTATAGCCGCCGGTATCATGAGAAACGAGTAAGCAAGGAGAACTCCGGCAATTGGAACAATAAGCACTGTAATGATACCCTGGGTAAGAAAAAACATAAAATCCCAGAAATTTTCATGTTCCACATTTTTTTTATCGGTAATTCCAATTATTTTTTCGCGATATTTATAATGGAAAACTGACAACAGAATATAGGCCGCTACAGTCACCAGAACAAGGCTCCATGTCACCCAGAGCATACTGCCTGACAAAGTCTGGGTTACATACGACATGCCTCCTGTCATTTTATCCGAAACCATCAGGCAAGCAACGAGAGCCAGGCAGTAGATTATCCCGATAACCGCCTCACGGGGTATGTGCTTGCTTTTCGGTTTAACTACTGCAAGGAGAACCGCCCCTAAAAATGTCGCCAGAAAAGATACGATATATGAACCTGTGGTGCCGCCTTCTAACCCTATGCCGATACCCACAATGACTCCGAAAGCAGCAAGCTGGTCAAGGGCAAGGTCAGAGAAAATGAGCCCTCTGCGTATGATATGCAGCCCCAGATAGGTATGTACCGAGAGTATGACAGCTAATAAAAGAACCTGAATCAAAAAAAAGGCGAGAAAATCATGCATACGATTCTCCTGAACTTGAAGTTTATTGTCGTTCGTTTCTTCATTAAAAGTATATATCAGCCTCCTGCCGTTACTTTCAGGGCTTCGTTAATGCTGTCAATCCAGAAATCCATGAGTTTGAAATTATCGGTAAGCTCAGGTTCTGCATACACTGACACGGGTAAAAATAGCGCCTGGATGCCGGTTTTCTGGGCAATGGTTGTCGGTTTCCTTTTCTCGAAATAGCTCGCAACCAACATCACGTCCACACCGTGTTCTTTTATCAGGTTGACACAGTCCTGAACATGCTTGGGCGTTGGTGGGATTCCTGGTTTGGGTTCTATGAAGCCGATGACATTAAGTCCGAAATCGCGGGCAAAGTATGACCAGTTCTTATGGTAGGCAATAACTTCTTTATTTCTGAAAGGAAGTGCTTTTTCCAACCAGCCGCCAAGCCTGACTATCAGCTTTTTGCCCTGAAATTCCCTTTCAAGGAAATCAAAAAGAGTGCCGGCAATAAGCAGATCGCTCAACTGGTCCCCACCGATTAAATCAACGAGTTCATCACCGAACATTCTCCTGTCGATCCTGTCAACGAATGCCTTCTGGCGCTCTTCGTAATAGTCTGAATTATCATGATCTACCTTTCTGAGGCCGATAAGAATGTTTTGAGAAATCTTCCTCCAGTTCATTGGGCTGGTATGAATGTGCGGATTTCCGGCAAC
>JABHYP010000123.1 GCA_018656855.1 Candidatus Latescibacterota bacterium
AAATAGATTATTTCCTTTTCTTCAAACTCTTTTATAAAGATTTTTTCGAAAAAGGCATCTAATTGAGACATGTGTTTGACATTAGGGACAATAAGTGGTGGCAACCACTGAATATCATAGGCCATTTTGCGCTCGATTGTTGGGTTGCCATACTAAAAGATTGAATTTTGTACTTCCTTGTGGTGTGGTATTCCTTAAAGAGAGGTTTGAGAGATCCTGAATACTCTTAATTAATTGGAGCTTGGCATCGCTTGTTTTCAAATCCCTATTTGTATATGCTATCGCTCCGGTAAAAATATCTGCAAGTTGAATTAATCCAACTTCGTCTGAATCAACACTATGAAAATTATTAATGATGTTTGCTTTAGCGTTTCCCAAATAATTTATTAAGACAGTGTTTAACTCCCTTAAACGATTTGCTTGCCAAGTATCTTTGTAATCGAAATAAATATTGAAACATGAGTTAGATCTATTATTTGGATTAATTATTACTTTTAACAAGTCAAAGTACATCTTGTAATACCATTCATTATGGGTTTGACGAAAGGATTCATGGTCCAGAATTGATTTATCCGGAACTAGTAATCCTCGAAAAAACAAATCATCTTGTTTAAAGAAATAATTAATAATTTCTGAATAAAACTCAACCTTACCAGGAGACACCTTTTTCCATTTGACTTCAAAATCTTTTGACAAACCATGATTTTTTTTAATTGCTCTAAGATCCTCGTGAAAACCTACTACTTTTTCATAAGGACACCATAGTGCTCCCCAGGCAATAACGTGTGTGTCATCAAACTGCATCCAACAACTTTCGTCACAATATATGTTGTATTTGTTTATTTTAATTGGCATAAAACTCTCCAGTTATTAGGCGTGGTGATGTTTTGCTCGGAATATGTGTGAGCAATGCGGTGTTGTACCCTAATTACAATACATTTAGATACCAAATGCAAGGAAAACTGAAAAACAATTCTTAAAAAAAAGAAAAATTTAATACTAGGGGGGTATATGTGACGGGGTAGGGGCAGGCAGAGTTGTCCATGCCCCTCGCTAAAAGAGAAAAGAAAGTCTCTGAGAAATCCTTGCTTAGAATCTTTTTACATCAACCTATCCACCGGTCCACCCCTAACATGAGCCTCTAAAGTATCTGATCGAGTTAATCTAAGGTACCTTTTCAGCACCTGTAGATCCGCATGTCCCATCAGCAGCTGCAGAGAGTAGATGTCTACTCCATTTCTCAGCATAGTTAAAGCAAATAATCTTCTAAACTGATGTGGTGTAGGCTGCTCCACTTGTGCGAGAGAAGCCCTTCTTTTGAGCATATTCCTGACCGTCGAATAAGTGGCCGGTTCTTCATACCTTGTGAGAAATAATCTTCCTGCACCTCCTGTAACCTTGATATATTTTCTTAATGCCAACCTGGTCTTCCTGCTTATATAAACAGTTCTGAATTTATTCCCTTTACCGTGTAGGATCTGAACGACACCTGTGATCGGATTGATATTTTCATGTTCCAGAGATAATAATTCTGAGATCCTCATTCCGGTATCAAGCAGCATCAAGATAATTGCTCGATCTCTCTTTCCTGTGAAATCATTCTTGCATGTTTCCAGGATCGCTTTTACAGTTTCGATATCAACTGGTTCCAAAGGTTGATTTCTAGGGTTTTTCACTCTAACTTTATCAATAGGGTTAACCCAGTCAGTGAGGTCATTCTCTATCTGATACCATCTTAGGAAAGTCTTCAGAGCACGGTAACATGCATGTACTCCCCCGGGATTATGATCAGTATTTTCTAGATGAAGTAGATATTTCCTTATGAAAACAGGAGTTACTTCCTTTATATAGGTTACTTTCTGCAGCTCGCAGAACCTTAAAAATAGCTGCAATTTCATACGATAGAAGTAAATAGTGCCTTTACTAAACCCCCTGGCTTTCCTATCCAAGATAAATGCTTTTGTCCAATTCAATACTTCTTGAACTGAGATAAGCCTCTGACCCTTAAATTCCTGGATTTTCTTCATTTTTTCCTCAGTTTTTGCCCCCACATCTGGCGTTTAGAGGACTTACAACCACTATATGTTACTAGGTAACATAAATG
>JABHYP010000124.1 GCA_018656855.1 Candidatus Latescibacterota bacterium
CCGACGGGCAGGGCAATTTTAAATATCTGCTGAAAGCTTTCCAGTAATAGTAAACTGCCATATCTTTGGCCAGCTGTTTATATCCGTCATATTTTGTTTGCAGATAATAATCCCAGTTCGGTTTCTCGGCTTCAACTTCAAGAAAGTTCAATTGATAGCGATGGTCTTCTTTCAACACCAGTAAAGCGTCCGGGATGATATAGGGCTTCTCATTAGGAAATTGCGGGTAAAGCAGAGCATAATAATTCGGTAGTTTGAGGGCTTTTACAAATACATCGATATTGTAGATTTCGAATCCTATCCCCTTCGGCATCGCTGGCAGTAGTTTGAGGTCGTGTCCGAGTGCTTTAAGTAACTGTAATGTTTTTGCCGTGGAGGAATAAATCCCCAAGTTCTCGTTGGCAAGCCGTACATACCCCAATTCGGAAAGGGCCTGAAGTTTCTTCTTCGTGGCTACCTTTTCAGTACCGGGAAATCCAATAGACTTGAGATGTCCTTGTGTCGAGTATTTCAACAAAGACACATAGTAAAGGAGTTGGTATATATTTTCGTAGCTTCCCCCGCTCATAATGGGCTTGAGTTCTCTTTTCACCGCGTCAAGATCGTAGTAAATCTTTTCCATTCTCTATTCTGCTTTCCGAAAAGCAGCCTGTAAGTTTTCTTACAGGTTGCGTATATATTATTATAATTAAGCACTTATACATCTTTGCCTGTATAGTTATGCTGTTTTTTACGTCAAAATATGCCAAACCTGTAAGTTTTTTAAGTCCAACCTGTAAGTTTTCTTACAGGCTGGTTTTAGCGGTATCGCATGGCGGTAGTGTAACTTCTAATATTGCAATAGGTTATAACGTTATTGAAAAATGATTATTGTTTCTTCCAACCTGTAAGAAATTGAAACTTATTTTCCCGGATTTGAGGCCAAAATTTACAGGTTTTAAAAATTATCTTGTTGCCGTACATGGTAATAGAGCATTCCTTACAGGCTCATATAATAGGCTTGCATGCCAACTATCAATAATAAAACAAACCCTATAACATAAAACTACATAATTGTTTCCATAATGCAATAGAAAAGATGCAAGGGATGGCTCAGGGATTTAATAAATACAACACTACTTTACACAGTTGTTGTACTTTTAATTATTTTATATTGTTTTCGGAACGATTTCAGCCTGTAAACACGGGCCTATTAAAACCTAAATATAACCTTTTGAATGCGTAAGCTACCCACTTTGCATGTCAACTATAACCAAATGAATGTTAATCCCAACCTATTGCGTGTCCACTATAACCAAATGAGTGCCAACTATAACCCTCTTGACAACGTAGTTATACTCCTATAAAATAGAGATATAACAACAACACACATATGTCACATAACACCCCTCAAACAAACAAAACAAGCATCATTGTAAAATCCAATTATCTCATCGAGGCCTCTTACCGCCTCAGCCTCCAAGAACAACGTCTCATCCTCCTTATGGTCTCCAGAATCAAACCAGAAGACAAAGGCTTCCAGGTCTACCGTATAGCCGTCAAAGACTTCAACCGCATCGTCGGAATCATAAACGAAGCCAGCTATCACCGAACCAAAGAACTCACCAAAAAACTCCTCGAACGCTCCCTGCAGATCACAAAGGACAACTCTGTCCTACAGATAACTTGGTTATCATCAGCAGAGTACTTCGAAGGAAAGGGCTACGTCGAACTCAGTTTCGATCCAAAACTCAAGCCCTACCTTCTCCAACTCAAGGAATTCTTCACCAAATATCGTCTCCAGAACGTTATTCGCCTGAAAAGTTCCTACTCCATCAAGCTTTACGAACTCCTCAAGCAGTACGAAAACATTGGACGCCGGGAATTCACCCTTGACAATCTCCGTCAGAAATTCGGCCTTAAAGAAAGCGAATATCCGCTTTACGCCAACTTCAAACAGAAAATCCTCAACCGCGTCCTCAATGAACTCAACGAATTTACCGACCTGTCGTTTTCCATGAGGGAACGAAAAGATGTCCGCAAAGTTGTCGGGATCGTCTTTGTTATATCAAAAAAGCGACAACAACAAACAAGAAAGGAAACCGACTGTCTTGATAACAAGAAAGATTTAACCGACCGGCTCCATGAGTATTACTGTCTGTCACCGGCCCAGGCCCGGGATATCATTGAACGTTTCGATGAGGAACGTATCCGGGCCAATCTGACCTATGTGGAAGAAAAGCAGAAACAAGGAACAATCAAGAACATCGGCGCCTACACCCTGAAGGCCATTGAAGAGGACTACCGGATCAAGAAAAGCCGGTTTGAGTTGGACAAGGAGCAGAACCGCCAAGCCAGCATTGACAGAGAAGCCAAAAATCGCCTTTCTGAGAGTAGTGAGCGTGACTATAGCATATTCAGGCGGAACATGATTGAAACCTTCAGGAAGGGTCTTTCTGAGGTCAAATTCAAGAGGGTAGAAAATGAGGTGAGACAGGAAGTCATCGAGAAATACGGTGAGAGCAATCTCATGTTGGAGAAACTCGTCGAAATCGCCATTAATCACAAACTGGCCAAACTGTCCGCCATTCCGCCTTTTGAAGTGTGGAGTAAGTCCGATGCAGATGTCGGCGCGCCGACATCGTAATCAATATCTAAATTTCTCAAACAAAAATCCCGCCATCGCAGCGGGTTTTTTGCTATTGTCGGCGTGCCGACATCAGAGTACTACACTGTCCAGTGCCTTCCGTAAATATTTAAGTTCCTGTGTCAACTGATCTCGTTCTTCATCCGATATGGTTGCGGTATCAAGTTTGGAGAGGGTGAGGTAAAGGTTCTGAGTTTTTTCAATTACGATTCCAGCAGGCGTTCTTCGCTTCATTTCACCATCCCTGCGGGATAGTTTCCGGACACTCTCACTGGTCAGGTTATCGGTCTTAACTTTCTCAAACAGAGCTGTCATTTTCTCCGGCGTTTTCTGTTTGGAAATCTCAATGAGCA
>JABHYP010000125.1 GCA_018656855.1 Candidatus Latescibacterota bacterium
CAAGATGCGCCTCAAGCTCTCTGATACAGGATTCCACTGATCCCACCCTGTTGTCGCTGATTGAACCCTCGCCCAGCCCCGTTATCCCCTCGTTAGTTTTGATCTTTACAAAGCAGCAGTTGCCTTCCACAAGGAAAGTGTCCAGGCCGGTAATCTTAATCCCTGAAGGAATCGCACCCCATAAATCTTCAGGTACGATTCCCATCCAGAAAGGCATCCCGGCAGCAGCCAGCCCTGCAGTTCTAAAAAAAGTACGCCTGTCCATACGTCCCTCCCGTAGTGTTGTTGAGTTGTGGAGCATGCCGATTACTTTAAAAATATTATTAAAATATGCGTTTCTTGTCTTGACTAAACAAAATATTTTTTGTTTATTGTTAAATTAAATGATAATGTTCAGTCAGGAAAGGAATTATGCAACCAGGTATTATCAAAATATATGCCGAAATAAAAGGCTCCGGCTTTTTGATTTCCTATTACTCTCACCAGCGATGGTGATTTTTTTTGCCTGAAATGGAGGAAATGGAGTGACTATCGACAGCGAAAAAAAAATTATGGATACTGCCGATATCTCAAGAACGCTAAAAAGAGTCGCATATGAAATAATCGACAAAAATCAGGGATCTGATAATCTCGCCATTGTTGGATTACAGACGCGTGGTGTTCATCTGGCGAAAAGGATAGCGTCCAATATTGACTCGATTGAGAAAGTGACAATACCGGTTGGTATTCTCGATGTGACGATGTACCGGGATGATTTCAGAATTGCCCTGAAGCAGCCCAGAGTACAGGTAACTTCCATACCGTTTGAGGTTGAGGGAATGACCGTACTGCTGGTGGATGACGTGTTATATACCGGCCGGACAATTAGGAGCGCGCTTGATGCGATAATGTCTTTTGGGCGTCCCGGCAGGGTTTGGCTTGCGGTTCTTATTGACCGTGGACACCGTGAACTGCCGCTTATGGCCGATTTTACCGGCAAAAAGATAAAAACCGCCCCCGGCGAGGAAATTCGCGTCCGTATGGTGGAGGAGGATGGGAAGGATGAAGTGACCCTTGTGAAACTGGCTCAAAGAGGGGATGACTGATGCCATTCGAACTCAAACACCTGTTCGGCCTCAAAGACGTATCAAAAGAGGATATAATCACAATTCTTGATACCGCTGTCTCCTTCCGCGAGGTTCTTGAAAGGCCTATCAGAATCGTGCCGACACTCAAGGGAGTTGCAGTCCTGAATCTCTTCTTCGAGGAATCAACACGGACACGCATGTCATTCGAACTCGCTGAAAAACGTCTCAGCTCCGAGGTGGTTACGTTCGCAAAAAGCTCATCAAGTGTTTCAAAGGGTGAATCCCTGCGAGACACTGTCCGCAACATTGAGGCGATGAAAATTGACGTCATCGTTGTCAGGCACTCGTCTCCCGGTGTTCCACGGTTTCTTGCAGCTCATACCGGATGCCGTATCATCAACGCCGGAGACGGTTCCCATGAACATCCTACTCAGGCTCTTCTTGACATATTGACAATGCGTGACCATTTCGGTTCGCTTAAGGATCTCCGTGTTCTCATCGTAGGAGATATCCTTCATTCGCGCGTAGCACGATCGGATATATACGGACTGAAAACAATGGGAGCCCATGTGGATGTATGCGGGCCGTCAACACTCATGCCCATCGATATGGAGCATTTTGATGTTAATGTACATTACAATCTTGAAGACGTCCTCCCGGATTACGATGTTATTTACATGCTCCGCATACAGAAGGAAAGGCAGAGCAAGGGAATGATTCCGTCTACCCGCGAGTATACTTCTATGTTCGGTTTGACAATGGAGAGGTTGAAACTCATGAAGCCGGATGCCGTGGTTATGCATCCCGGCCCTATCAACCGCGGTGTTGAACTTGATTACGAGGTTGCTGATTCCGACAGAAGCCTTATACTAAACCAGGTCACGAATGGCGAAGCTGTCAGGATGGCTGTTCTTTTTCTTCTCAGCGGAGGCAGTGAACGATGAATACGAATGATGTGCTGATAAAGGGCGGAACAGTCATTGATCCTTCACAGGGAATCAACAACATTCGCGATATCCTGATACGTGACGGTAAAATTGCTGCAATAGGTAAAAATCTCGATGCCGATGGAGCGGAAATATTTGATGCTTCGGGAAAGATTGTCATGCCTGGCCTTATCGATATGCACACCCATTTGAGAGAGCCCGGCTTTGAGGAAGCGGAGACCATTATGAGCGGGTGTGAAGCCGCCGCATGGGGAGGATTTACCGCAGTCTGTGCCATGCCCAATACTAATCCCCCGACCGATGATGCCGGACGCGTACGTTATATCCTCGAACGTGCAAGGGAAGCCAG
>JABHYP010000126.1 GCA_018656855.1 Candidatus Latescibacterota bacterium
CGTTATTGATGATGGTAGGCTTTCCCCACAGGCCTGAGACAGCGGGAAACGGAGGACGAGGGCGAGGCATTCCGCGTTCCCCCTCAATCGATGCTATGAGTGCTGTTTCCTCACCACAAACAAAAGCGCCCGCCCCTTCCTTAATCGTTATCTGAAAATCGAAATCTGAACCGAGGATGTTGTCACCCAGCAGATTGTATTCTTTTGCCTGATCTATCGCTATTCTCAGTCTTTCAAGGGCAAGAGGATATTCCGCACGGCAATATATATATCCCTTTCCGGCTCCTAAAGCAAATCCAGCGATGAGCATCCCTTCCAAAAGTGAATGAGGATCGCCTTCGAGTACCGATCTATTCATAAAGGCTCCGGGATCACCCTCATCCGCATTGCAGACAAGGAATTTCGTTTCGCCTTCCGCCTCTCTGCAGAATTGCCATTTTCGCCAGGTGGGAAAACCTGCCCCGCCTCTTCCCCTCAAACCTGACCTTTTTAACTCTTCTATTATCTCCTCCTGATTTAAATCGAGAGCTTTTCTGAGGCCGCTGTAGCCATCATTCGAAAGATATTGGTTTATAGTTGTTGGATCGATAAAACCACAGTTGCGGATAATTCTTCTTATCTGAGGTTTAAATACTGAAGTGTCGAAGAGCCGGGGAATACCATCAACACTTCCATCACCAATTGTGCCCAGCGCATAATCGGGAAGAGGATTGTCATTTATCAGGTATTCTTCTATGATTTCAATCGTTCTCTCAGCGTCAACGTCACCATAACATATCCCCGGCCGTGAAGGTTTTGTAATACAAACTATAGGCTCAGCATAACATAACCCGATACAGCCGACTTCGATGATGTTCCAATCGATACCGCGATTTTGCGATTCATTCTGGAAGGTCTTAAGAACCTCCAGCGAGCCGGCAGAACGGCCGCAGGTAGCAGTTCCAACGAGAATTAACGGTCTCTGACCGGACTGTAATGCTTTCCATTCTTCTTTGGCGCGATGTACTGCTTTATCAAAATTCATCGTCATTTTTTATCACCTTTCACAAAAAGTTTCGCTACTTTCTTTGGATTCAGTTTCGCTTCGACTTTTTTGTTTATCATAATACAAGGTGATAAACCACAAGCGCCTATACAAGCCACGGTTTCAAGTGAGTATTCCATGTCGGAAGAGGTCTCTCCTTCATGTATTCCAAGCTGTTTCTCTATTTCCTCCAGTATCCGGGATGCGCCCCGCACATAACATGCTGTTCCCCTGCACACCATAATGTGGTTTCTACCAATGGGAGTAAATCGGAACTGCGCATAAAATGTCGCTACAGCATACACACCGCTTTCGGGGACACCTGTAAATCCGGCAATTTTAAACATCGCCTCTTCCGGCAAATAACCCAACACAGTTTGGACCCGCTGTAGAATCGGAATCAGTTCTTCTTTTTTCCCATCAAAAGAAGAGAAAATTTCGTTCAGGCTTTTTTCCATTATAAATACCCTTTACACTTTTTTAAGCCGGAATCGGCACTAAATTGCCATAATTAGGCTTGACTTCGTCCCGAAATTTAATTGATGCCGTTAAACAACTTATGAAATATTTTCATCAAAGATGTACCATGTAAAACGTACTATTCAAAGTTGAAAGTGTATTGTTAATAACTGTTGAGAAGAGTGAGCGTTATTAAGAATTTAGTTTATTTTTTAATAGTAATCTTTTCACCAGTCAATAACAAGTATTTTTTCCGTAAAGTTATTACATGCATTCGATTATTTAAGTAGAATTGGCTCTTGTCTAATTTAGCTTATAGTATCTGGCCTTCGAATAAATCCTCATGATCTTTCCGAATAACACCGTGGAAACCAGAGATAAGGCGTAAGACAAAAGGGTAAAGAAAAAACAATGAATATTCAATTTGGGGATTCAAGATAAGATTAGCGGATAATTTCTAATAATTATTTATCTTACTGATTTATCAAGTTATTAAGCCTTGTCAAATTTTTTGACGTTTTTACCCGATTTTCCATATTTTTTACTGTTTAGCTGTTAGAGAACTGCCAGAGAATTTATCCAAAATTGGCGCGAATTTTCGTTTCTGATATACTATTATTTTACTGACAAATCAGTTTAGAAAAATTGCAAAAGAGTAAACAATTATACTTGACATAGTGTACACCATATAATATTATATAAAAAATGATTACAATAGGTTTATTAATTGATAGCTAAAAGATGCCTGAAGAACAAATTGATATTTTCTGTTCAGACGAAGAGCTTCTCATAAATCTCCAGAAACTCCACTCTCCCAGCCACATTTTTCCTGGTTTTTCACCGGATTTTATCATTCTTGCCAAAGGGAGCGTTGATACCCTTGAAAGAAAGGTTTTTACAGACCGGGTATGCGCATTATTCCCTCAGGCTACGATAGAAGAGCAACTTGATACGCCCCATAACAGGATTAACACAGGCGCCGAAAGCGACGTATTCAAACGTCATACAAACGGGAAAAAGACGTTGGTACTTGGCGTGTTGAAGAGTGCAGTGCGATTGTCGAATGAATCGGGAAACACCTGTCCTAATTATTGGCACTATTCTGTTTTCGGATTTTACCCGTATGGATGCGTCTACTGCTATCTTGCCGGGACACCGGGAATCTGGTATTCTCCTTCGGTTAAAATCTATGTAAATCTACAGGATATTATCGATACCATTGACAGACAGGCCA
>JABHYP010000127.1 GCA_018656855.1 Candidatus Latescibacterota bacterium
AGGATTCACCGGCAATAAGGAAATATCAACCGGCGGCATGTAGATATCGTCATCAACCCATTCAGCCTCGCGGTCACGCCAGAGCTTCCATCCGGGGCCCGACAGTTCCTTTTCCCAGCGCCCCGGCGCTGATGAGGCTTCATTGAATGAAAAAACCGCTAAAACTAAAGTCATCACGAAAGTACATAATACTTTACTGTTCATTTTCATAAACCTCTTCATACTTAACGGTTTCAGGTTGAAGGTTTAAAATTCAAAATTTAAAGATTCCAGACTACAAGGGTTCTTCTTTTTTAATAAAATTTTATCAATAATTATATTTCAATAAAATCTTGGGCCCTGTTCGGAAAGTCCAAGATTGTTAATTCCGCAGCGGTGACGTTCTATCGAACGATAATCAACCTTTTTCGGGCCTTTTTCACTCAGGATATACAGAGGAATATTTTCGATATCGTTCTGCCCGAGGCCGCGCTCGTTCGCTATCCGCAGATAGGGAAGCTCACGGGGATCGTGTCCCATTATCCACGATGTAATCGAGTCTACTGCAACCATTGATCTGCCTACAGTGACGAAATCGCCGAGAACTGTACCCGAACTGCCCCTTGTGAAAACGCCCTCGACCATATTGACATACGGCTGTGGGATCACCTCGTCAATGTCAATCATGCGCTGCGCCCATATCTCGGCCCAGAAAATCCGCGTATCGGCAATGCTAATGCATTGTTCGAGAGCCTTCTTTCGAGCTTCGCCTTTGCTTTTACTATAGGTTTTCAGGGCATTTTCAAACGTCTCATAGCCGCCCGCATCCTTATAAGTCTTGTAGAATCCGCCCTGATCCCAGTACTTGTATCTCATGTCGCCGTGACTGACATACGATTTTTCAATGGCGCTGCGGAAATCCCTGTTGAAATCTTTCATGAGATTGGCGCGCCACATGTCAAGTGTTGTCCATGAATCGCAGATGTGACCGTACCCGCGAGGCATCACTCCCTGGATGTTCTTAAGTGTTAGCGTTGTGTGCCCGACCTTGTGTGTGTGTGCATGGGCGATGTTGACAAAGGTCGTTCCCTTCTGGAAAACTGGCTTGTATGTACAGAACCGCCGCTGTACCATGCCCTCGGGATTATCATGCCATACGAGTTCCGACCGCTTATAGTCCCCGAAATACTGGACATGCGCCTCGATGAGAGGCAGATTGTGCGCATCAAGTAAATCCTGGAAACCGCTCTCGACAACCTGGGGATGACGAAGCGCTCCGCGGGCGCCGATAGCGATATTGGTATTCCCAACATCACGCAGGCTATCGACCATACCGCATGTGAAGTATGGATGTACGATCCCTCCATGGCTGTTGCCGACAGAATTCGGCCTGCTAAGTCCCCCGACAATGTTGGGTTTGATGAAGGTTCTGCCGCGTTTATCGGTGCCTTTGCGGAATACCAGCTCTGCCACACGGTTACCAAACCTTTCCATCTGGTCGGGAACCGGTTTGAAATTTCCCTTTTCATCCTTGTCGACCTTTATACCGCCGTAAATGATAAAGACTGCATTCGGGTTATCGAGTATCTCTTCGCGGAGAACGGGCGGTATATTTCCCTTCGC
The DNA here is from genome assembly GCA_018656855.1 of Candidatus Latescibacterota bacterium. Taxonomy (GTDB): domain Bacteria; phylum Latescibacterota; class Latescibacteria; order Latescibacterales; family Latescibacteraceae; genus JABHYP01. Next base: position 1,603 of record JABHYP010000127.1, read on the forward strand.
ACCTTTTTTCAGGATTTTAACACCGTCTCTGATACTCAATCCTGAGCTTTCCAGTGGTCGGTTCGGCTCGTAGGATACATCTCTTCTATGAGCGGTCTGGGCAAGAGTATCGCCCGCAATTGCCGCAGTCATGGCAGCGCCGGTCGCAGTCAGCAAAAACTCGCGTCGTTTCATGATGTTCTCACTCCGTTTCATATATCGATAATATTTGTTAATTTTTACATAGGTTTTATTTTCACTATGTCACCGGAATACGGTTTATGAAATAATTATTAAATATTGAATTTAATATTATACAACATTTCTGTATTTAACAAGCCAAATTTTTCAATATACTGTTAGAATATTTACTTTATTATCTCTAGTTGAACAGCCGGTTCGGATAGTATATATTTTTATTAGGAAGAATGAATGGAATATAGATGAATATTTTTAATAAGAGGTGAACCTATGAAAAGGCGTGATTTTTTAAGCGCTACCGGCGTGTCTGTACTTTCGTCCGCAATCGCTTACGGTTGTTCTACAAAATCTTCTTTGCCTGACAGTAGTCAACTTGTTGAAACGCCCCGGAAACGCGGGGAGTATCTTGAAAGAATGCTGAAAACGCTGTGTACAGATATTGGGCCGCATTCTGTCGGCAGTCCCGAATTCCAAATAGCCGCGCAAATTGTCAAACAGGAGATGGAACTTGCACTACCTGTTGTTGAATTTGATCCTTTTACGTTCGAAAGATGGGTTCTCAAAGAGGAACCTGAATTGTACGTGGGCGACCAAAAACTGGAAGCCTTTCCCGGCCACGGAACATCGGGTACGTCTCCTGATGGTATAACCGGGACATTAACAAGAATTGACAAGAACGGTATTCCGTACGGTTTGGTTGATAAATCCGGTGAAGTGATTGCTTATATTACAAAAGCCAGTTATGTCAGAGCAGTCCCTTTACCCTATTATTCCTTTAAACAGGAAGTGAAGTGCTTTCCTACATTCAATGTCGGCCTGGATGATATTCAGGTTATCGAGATGGCTCTTGAAAACAAAACTCCGGTACGGATGAAAGCCATGGTCGAATTTATTCCCGATACTGAGACAAAAAATGTAGTCGGGACGCTTCCGGGCGAGAGCACAGACGAAATCCTTTTTCTTGCGCATCTTGATACAGTATACAATACGCAAGGGGCAAACGATAATACTGCTTCGGTGATTGCAATGCTCATGCTGGCGCACTCTTTTTCGGGTGTAAAACCACGAAAAACTCTGACATTCCTCGCAACGGAGGGTGAAGAATACAATAAGCTTGGAGCGATAAACTATGCCGAAAGAAGAAAGCGTGAAGGCACTTACGGGAATATCAAATTCCTGGTGAATTTTGATTCGATTACCTGGGGATCCAACATGAAGATATTTACAAAAGATGCGGAACTGTGCTCACTGATTGAACGCATAGACCGTGATTTAAACATAAAGGGAACGCCTGAACTGATTGACAGCGACGGATTCGCC
>JABHYP010000128.1 GCA_018656855.1 Candidatus Latescibacterota bacterium
ACAAGTATTCTTTTATACGATTCTTCTATTTCTGAAAACAGTTCCCGCATATTTGCGAGGTCTGCCGGATAATTATTCCATGGATGGGTCATTACCCAGAATTGATCATTATAGTTAAAGGCTAATCTCTTTTCATCACCTTCCTTCCTGTCAATTTCAATCCCTATAATATCCTCTTCAATAACATTGAGAATTGTTCTTGACCTGTAATGCCGCACAGGTTCTTTTATGAGATCGGTAAGATACGTTGAAACAGCAAGCACGCGGTCATCTTTGGGAAAACGAACGTACGCCATCTTGCCGTCAGGGGTATTAGAACCGATAAACAGAGTATCTTTTTCACCGCTATCATAATTCATAGCCATATAATAATCAGGGTTTGCCAGCTTGTAAACATCCAGATTTTCGGGATTGTCATCAACATCATAGAGAATGTCGCTTTTGTGAAGTGTATTAAAGAGCTGGAATATCGGCTTTTGGTCAGCTTCACCTATAACGGGCGCAGTGATATTCCAGATTCGCCCCACTCCACGCTCAAAGTAAATTGAAGAGTCCGGTCTTACGAGCTGAAAACTTTTTATCTGGTCGAGGTCAAAACGTATCAGCCGTCTTTCCTCAATTTCACGGAGTTTTCTGGTCTGTTCAGCCTTGTATACAGTTAAATAAACAACAAAACCGATAATGACTACAATTGCAAAAGCACTGAGGGACTTTAATATTTTCATTCTTTATCTCCCTTTAACGCCTACGATAAACAACAATTATTCCGACAAGAAAAATCGAAAAGGGAAAAACGAAAACCGTAAGCCATGTTAGTAATCGTCTCTGTGTTTCTCTTAATTCTATGGGTGTAAAAATATCCAGATGGGGGGTGATTTCCATGATCTTTTCATTTTTTGTAATCCAGTTTACCGTGTTGAGGAAAAGATTCATATTTGACGGCATCGGCGATACAATTATATTTGATATGAATGAGGCATTTCCAAAGAAGGCCGATCTTGTAGAGTAGGTTTCTTTTTCATCTACGATAAGAGAATCGGGCAGCATAAAATCTCTCTCTGTAACGACCGCCATTGTAATCGGTCCTTTTTTTTCATTTTCGTCACGGGATGGTTTTTGGTTGGTGTTGGCGTATTTCGCTGACTCGATATCTGTTTCCGCCCAACTGTTTTCGCTTGAAGCTAAGAGTTTTGTTACCTTAATATCCCCTTTGCGAGCGGTTATGTCTACACTGCGAACATAGCGAAACAGGAAATTCTGATTGGGTAGTTTTTCAGTGATTTCAGAGATGTCCTGGGCTGTGCAGAAAGGAGCAATGGGGCCGCCCATCTGGGTAGTCATGTTTCTTGATGTTTCGTAAATATAATTATCGCCGAATATAAGACCATATTGCAGTAAAAGTTTATTTAAATTTGAATCAGCACCGGGATCTACCATAAGAAAAGCATTGCCCCCTCTTTCGAGAAAATCCCACATGATTATACCCTCTTCATCAGTGAACGGTACTGACGGTCCGGCAACGATAAGAATCGAGCAGTCATCTGGTACTTTTCCTTCTTCGAGAAGATTAACCTCTTTTACGATATAGTTTTGCTCGGTCAGGCGTTTATTTGCGATAAACAAACCATCCGGTTTTGTATTGGAAATACTTAATTCAGCGTGGCCAGTCGTGAAATATACAGTCTTTGTTTCTTGAGTAATAAGCCTGTAAAGAGCTATTGTAATATCACGTTCCTTGTGCTCTCCGCCCGGGGGAGGTGGTTCCAGACGGGATTTGCTCATTGCATTCGCAAAAACAATTGTTCTTGGACGGCTTACTTCATACGTTTCTGCGATAACTGGATTCTTTATCGGATCAACGTACTCAATTTTTAAATGATTATTTATCCTGACGTATTTGTCAAAAAGCGATTTTATTGTGCTTTGATATTCAACAGGATAGAACGCTTTAACGTTCACATCAAAATTAATATCTTCAAGCATATTCCGAGTTTCATCGCAAAGAGTGTTTTTCTTGTTTTCCGTAACGTCATAACTCAATGTCTTTACCGATACAACATAGTTGATGATAATTAAACCTATCAGAAAAGTGCCAATAATAATCAACGGGCTTAAACCGTGCTGATAAAACTTCGACAGAGTTACTATAGTGATATTAGTTCTTTTCCCCTGCATGATTATTGCCTCCATCTTGCGGATTCAACGGAAAGTCCGGTAGCAAATAACCAGAATGATGTCATCGAGAAGTAATAAAAAATATGTTTTATTCCAATGTAACCATCAGCGAAAGAATTCAGATGGTGTGAAAGTGATAGATAAACCAAAAAATGATTCATAGGATAGGCAATGTAATTGGCGGTGAAAATCAGGAGCCACAAACTAAATACAAACATGAACGTTAATGCGGCGGCAACAATTTGATTTTCGCTCAGTGAACTGAAGAACATGCCAATGGCAATTATTGAGGTTCCCAGGAGGAATGTGCCGAGATACCCGCTGAGAACAGGCCCCCAATCCAGTCTACCCTTCGAGTAAATATCCATAATGATATTAAACGAAACGGTTAAAATCATCATAAAAAAGAAGACGGTCAGACATGAGAAAAACTTGCCCATAAGAACCTGTGATGTTGTAACGGGAGATGTCATTAAAAGCTCCATAGTCCCGTTTTTCTTCTCCTCAGCGTACAGACGCATGGTGAGAAGCGGAACGATGAGAAGGAAAAATATATTGATTAATGAAAACATATTTAACGCCACATGGTTCACATTGATTAATGGAATTTCTACCGAGTAATTTTCGGCATAGCGTAAGTTTTGCATGGTTTGCTTTGCGAATGAAAAAAAAGAATCTTTGAAAGAATTTCCTGTCACAACCATAAAAACCGTTGCAAGTATATAGAAAATTGGAGAAAGAAAGTAGCTTCTCAGTTCTCTTATATATACGGCCCAAAAATTTCTCATTTACAGTTTCTCCGTTTAGGTCATTGTTACATTTATAAATACTTCTTCAAGTGTCATTGACGTGTTTTTGAGTTCCAGCAATTCCAAATTTTCATTTATTACTGTACGGGCGATCTCGGGCCGAATATCAACAGAATCCTCTGAAACAATCGTGTACGTTGTAGTATCCAGGTTCTTTTTTACTTCGCTGATACTGGAAACTCCATTAATATTCTCAATTTTTGATTGAAGTTGTGTTGCATCTCCTCTGACTTCAACAAACAGGTGATCGGCATTTGGAATGCGTGCTCTAAGATTAGCTGTAGAGTCCTGAACAACTATTTTTCCATCGTTGATGATGATTACTTTCTCACAGGTCATATCAACTTCCGGAAGGATATGGGTTGATAGTATAACAGTGTGTTCGCCTCCAAACGTCTTGATAAGCTCGCGAATTTCAACAATCTGTATTGGATCAAGTCCGATAGTTGGCTCATCGAGGATGAGAACCATAGGATCATGAATCATTGCCTGAGCTATTCCCACACGTTGACGATACCCCTTTGAGAGCGCCCTGCAGTGTATTTTGTAATACTTTTCAAGTCCGCATGTTTCAATAACCCTGTCAACACTGTCTTTGACTTTTTTCCTCTCTACACCTTTTATCTGCGCATTAAATTCAAGATAACTTTTTACTGTCATTTCAAGGTAAAGCGGAGGATGCTCGGGAAGATATCCTATCCGTTTTCTTACCTCGAGAGAATCTTCAACAACATCGAGACCATCAACTTTCACAGCTCCTTCCGTAGGCGAAAGAAAACCGGTAATGATCTTCATGGCAGTTGATTTTCCTGCGCCGTTTGGCCCTAAAAAGCCCATAACTTCGCCTTTATTAACGGTGAAGGATATTTTATCGAGGGCCTGTTTAAGTCCATAGTATTTTGTCAGGTTTTCAACTTTTACCAATACAAACCTCCTTTATTACAAGTTCCGGATTCAAAATTCAAAGTGAAATATTTTCCTTGAATATGAAGCCGTCACTCAAGATGTTGAACTCCGGAGTTTAAAAAGGGTTCTCATGTTCAATATCCGATATGATGTTTTTAACCTTTTTTATCTGCTCATGGGTGCCTTCAACAAGTAATCTCACAGCGCCTTCGGCTCCTCGAATGCCACCCGCAGCCATTTGATAGACATCGGCGCCGGTTAATTCTTTTATCGCTTCTATTTCAGTAATAATAATACCCGTCATCGGCATTAGAGAATTACCCGGATTTTCTTCTATAGTAAGGTTAGATACAGTCTGAATATCAGAGGCTGTTTCCTTTTCCAGTCCTACCGGAATAATGAGCCTTATTTTTCTTCCGTAGAGAAGTCCCCAGAAACCGCCCACAGTTCCGCCCATAGGATGGCCAACGATGCAGCCTGCAATACCTTTCTCATAGTTTAAAGCATTTGCTCCTTTTATTATTACATCTCCGGGATTCATGCTTTTTGCCGCTTCAATAACAGTCTCGCCATCCATGTGAATCTCACTGCGGCGGATAACGATGTCATGGACAGCGTTCTTTGGTGTATTAATTTCCGGATACGGCTCCCTGGGAAGTGTTATTCCCGTTGTGTAACTGAAGGGTTCAAGACTATAACCCAGAAATTCCCCGGCAACATACGAACATGTTGTTCCACGGCAGATTCCGATGTTCCCGTTATTGAACGCCGCTTTCACCACAGGGTGGTTTACTACCCCCTGTGCAATGAGTCTTTTCGACTGCGAAACAGTTAGAACGATTTCAGTTTTCATTTTATACAATACCATTCAAATAAATTTGGATTAGTCGGTCGTCTATAATCAAATTTCAGAATTGGACGTCGAAAATTGATTTATATTTTTTTTTACTATTCTACTTTTGCTCATCATTCATGTTTTAATAATTCAGTATTATCCGGAAAGGTCATAAAAAAATTACCTTAACTTTATCTGAACTGTTTTATTCGTTTTTTAAAAAAGCGAACTAATTCATTATCGTATGGCCTGCCGGTCTGAAGTAAAATCTGGTCTACACTGTTACGCCTGAAAAGTTCCGAGAGGCCGGCCAATCGCCTTTGCATATAGAGCATGTAATTCCGTCGAACTTTTTTTGATGATGTGTCGACTAAAGCAACATCCCCGGTCTCAGCATCCTCAAGCGCAATAACACCAGAATTGGCCAGGGCATTCTCTCTTTCATCATGTATGGTAATGGCAATCACATCATGTTTTTGAGCCGCAATTCTCAGAGCAACCTCAAAACCGCTGTCAAAAAAATCAGAAATCAGAAATACAATGGATTTATGTTTCAAAATTCTGCTGACATGTTCTATTGCTACGTTAATATTTGTTAATTTTCCCTTTGGCTTAAAGTAAAGAATTTCACGAATCACTCTCAGCACGTGTTTCCTGCCTTTTTGAGGCGGAATAAAGAGCTCGATGTGATCGCTGAACATTAATAGCCCGACACGGTCGTTGTTTTTTATGGCGCTGAATGCAAGAACCGCCGAAACCTCCGCTGCAAGATCTTCCTTGAACGTGCCGATAGAGCCGAAAAGTCCGCTCCGCGAGGCATCAACCACAAGCATCACTGTCAGTTCTCGTTCCTCTTCGAACGTCTTTACATAAGGATGTCCCATTCGAGCGGTGACATTCCAGTCAATAAGCCTGATATCGTCATCGATACCGTACTCCCTGACTTCGGCGAATTCCATACCGCGTCCCTTGAAAACCGAATGATATTCACCGCTGAAAACATCGTTAACCAGGCGCTTTGTCCTGAGTTCGATGCCTTTGACTTTCCTGGCTATTTCCTCCGGAAGCATTTTATCACGGAACCTTCACGTGTTCAAAAATTTGCTTTATAATATCATCAGTGGTCTTTTCTTCCGCTTCGGCCTCATAGGTTAGGATTATCCTGTGCCTCAGTACATCAGGCCCAATAACCTTTACATCCTCAGGAATAACATACCCTCTTCCCTTGAGGAATGCATGGGCTTTCGATGCTTTCGTCAGATAAATTGATGCCCTCGGAGACACCCCGAATTCAATCAGTCCGGACAGACTTTCGAGACCGTATTCAGAAGGATTCCTAGTGGCAAAAACAATGTCCAGAATGTACCGCTTCATCTTTTCGTCCATATAAATGGTATCGACCACCTGGCGCATGTGCAGTAACTGGTCGATGGTAAGCATGGGCTGCACATCAGCCGGCGGTTTCCCGGTAAAGCGCTCCATTATCGCGTACTCCTCGTCTTTTGAGGGGTAGCTCACAAGCACTTTCAGCATGAAGCGGTCTATCTGCGCTTCAGGAAGAGGATAGGTGCCCTCCTGTTCAATAGGATTCTGTGTCGCCAGAACCATGAAAGGGTCCTCCAGGGGATAGGTGGTGCCGCCTATGGTAACCTGGTGTTCCTGCATACATTCTAAAAGAGCACTCTGCACCTTTGCCGGAGCCCTGTTAATTTCGTCCGCAAGAATAAAATTGGTAAAAACCGGCCCTTTTTTTGGAGTAAACTCGCCCGTTTTCTGGTTGAAAATCAACGTACCCACGAGGTCGGCGGGCAGAAGATCGGGTGTGAACTGGATACGTCTGAATCCGGCGGAAATCGCCGATGCAAGTGTGCTGACCGTAAGCGTCTTCGCAAGACCAGGGACACCCTCTATAAGAATGTGGCCGTTGGTAAAAAGACCGATAAGGAGGCGCTCAATCATAGCCTGCTGTCCTACTATTACTTCTCCTATCCCGGCTATAAGATTTCGAACTAAAACACTTTCGCCGGCTATTTTCTCATTTAGACTGATGATATCCTGTTGCAATGACATTCCTCCTGCCAAAAGATAATGGATACAGAGGTGAAGTTTGAATTATATAAGGCGAACCGGACTCATAAGAATTTTTATTGTTCTTGTGGCTGTGTGAGACTCCGAACTACCGACCATTCCTCAACGGGAAGGCCGATGTTTTCAACGAGAATTCTGGCCGAAACAGTCAGTTCCGAATCCGGGTACATTTCAATAAATGTATCGAACGTTGATCTTGCTTTATTTTCATCTTTCATTTCTTCGTAATACATATACCCAAGAAGAAACATCCCCTTGTATGCTTCATCTGAAACCGGGTATTGTTCTATCAATCTTTTAAAATAGTCTGCGGCCTCATTGAATTTTTCACGGCTCTGGTAAGCGGTGGACAGAGCGAGCATTACCTCCGGTGCGCGTTGGTCTTTCGGGAACTTCTTTTCAAACCGAAGTAATAATTCCATGCCACTGTCAAAGGTTTCCTCATCGAGAATCAGTTTTTTACCCTCTGCATAAAGTTCATCTGCTGATTGACTGCATCCTGCGAACGTAAATGCCAATGCGAAAAAAAGGACTGCAATTACAATGGCCGCTTTTGTTTTCAGTATATCATGATTTCTCAAAATAATTGCCCTCCTGACAGATAAAAATGACTATTTATCAGCAGTAACCTTTTTCTTTGAATCGCCGGTAGAATTCTTTTTAGTACTTTTTGTGGAATCCTTGGCTGTACCTGAGGATGATTTTCCAGATTTTTCAGCCTTCTTGGCTTTCATGTATGAATCGCTTCTGTAATCCGTAGTATAAAAACCGCTTCCTTTGAAAATTAATCCCGCTCCCCCGCCAATCAGTCTTTCAACCTTACCACAGCATTCAGGGCATGTCTTAGCCGGTTTTTCAGTCATACTCTGGAAAAGTTCGAACTCATGTCCGCACTCAGTGCATTTATATTCGTATGTCGGCATGCAAACTCCTCCAAAAGATTGATTATTTTATATTCAAATTTAGTTTAATAATATAAAAAACCTTTACATGTCAGTCAAGAAAAGAAAAGCGGAAATTATTAATTCTCCAATATTATTACTATTCAAGACTCATCACTGCTAAAAAAGTTCCTTGCCGGATTGAGGTTATTTTTTCCTTGACATACTGTAAGGATCACAGTATCATTACTGTAAAGTTCACAGTATGGAGGTATGTTATGAATATAAACAAGGAGCTTGTCGGCGCTTCTTCTGCTCTACTGGTTCTCAAAGTGCTTGCCCGGAAACCCGATTACGGCTACGAGATTGTGAAAAAAGTCAATGAGGCTGCCGACAACTTTTATACCTGGCAGGAGGGTACTATTTATCCTCTGCTTCGAAAGCTCGAAAAGGAGGGTCTTCTTCGCTCGCAGTGGGAGTCAGCCGGTAACAAACGCAGGAGAAAGTACTACTATATCACCGCGAAAGGCCGTGAGACAATCACCGAAGGTACAAGAGAATGGAACGGTTTCTATCAACTCATCATGCGTATCGCGGAGGTGCCTGGTGTCTGAAAAAATGAGCCCGAAAACACAGGAAAAGATCAACGCGCTTTGTAATAATATCTCGGTCGCCTATAATCTCGATGAAGAAATCCGGGAAGAGCTTCGCTGCCACATGGAGGACAAGTTCCTCGGATATCTCTACGGCGAAGAAAAACTGTCAGAAGATGATGCCTTCATTCTCGTAAGGGAGCATTTCGGGGATACGGCTGTTATCAAATCGCTCTACCAGGATGTCGAGGCTGTGGCGGCGCATGTGAGTCTTGCACGGCGCATAGGAGCAATCTGGGCAGCTTTTGCAGGATTCTTTATTGTGCATAGTGTTTTAAAGTTTTCAATATTATCTATACTGAAATGGTTCTGGTCATTTAAAGAACTAAAGGATACTCGATATATTTCTCTGCTCTATATACCTGAAATCTCAATTACAGTATTTTCCTACGCTCTTCTCATTTATATATTGGTGAAGTGGAGAAAAAATTTAGAATCAGGTTTGAAACCGTGGTTTTTCACCATCAAACCGGTACCATTTTTCCTTATACTCATTTTACTCATTTCAATCTCATTTTTTACTTCAAATATGTTTTCAGTGAAATTTCCACACAATACCGCAAGAATTTATCTTGAAAATGTAGTTTGGAAAGTCCTCACCAGACGCAGCGCTTATATAGATGAATTTCATGCTCTCATCAGGATTGGAGATTTACTCGCAAACTTATCCCTTATTTTTTCCTCCTTAGTCTGTATATGGTGGATTGAGAGTCCGCCACGCCGTTTACTAACAATAACATACGGATTTTTTTCATGGATTGGTTATCTTTTGGTTCAAAATATTTTCTTTAATATTTTTTCACTTATATATTACGGATATCCTGATCCCTATCAAGATAAATTTACAAATTTCGAAATGGCAATGAATATATCAGCACTGCTTTTACGTGATTGCATTTATTATTTCATGATCGGAATATTCGCGTTTATTCCGTATATATCGATTAAAGCTATTCGAAAATTCAATTCAAAACAACTTTATCCTGATAGTCGCAAATAGTTCGCAAACAATTTCTCACCAAATCTCAAGCAGGATCACCGTCTCTATATAGGGTGTATGTGGGGACATGTCGAAGGCGCGGACATCCTTCACACGGTATCCCGCCATTGCAAGCATCTCGAGGTCATGGGGCATTGCCTTGATATTGCATGAAACGTACACCATCCTCGCTATGCGCATGCGGAGAAGTTTATTTAGCGCCTTCGGGTGAAGGCCCGCACGAGGAGGATCGCAGACAACAACATCGAACGCTCCCATGGATTCGCCGATAACCTTTTCAACTTGCCCGGAAAGAAACTTTATGTTTGAAACATTATTGATTTCGGCATTTCTCCGGGCATCAGCTATACAGCTCTCGACATTTTCAACTCCGGTTACAGTTTTCGCCTTGCCTGCAAGGTAAATACCGATAGTTCCTGTACCGCAGTACAGGTCAAGAAGGTTTTCTCTACCGGTAAGACCGCTGAAATCCCTGATAGTGTTATACAGATTTTCCGTCTGGCGCGGATTTGTCTGGAAAAAGGAATCCGGCGAAATTGTGAAGGTATATTCCCCGATACGCTCCCGTATGAGACCATCGCCGAAAAGGATTTCATGTTTCTCGCCGACAGCTACACTTCCCTTGCCGCTGTTGATACTTCTCATCACCGTTGTAACACCGGGAATGTCTCTGACAATACGCTCTGAGTAGTCCGCAGCAGTCTTGAAATCCTCTCCGGAGGTAACCAGATTGAGCATGAGATCGCCGGTGTTTTTACCGTCCCTCACCACGAGAAACCGCAGGAGTCCCTCATGAGATTTTAAACCGTATGCCGAATGTTTCTGCTCCCTGACGAATGCATGTGTAACCTCCACAGCCCTGTTGGAGAGTTCGGACTGCAGGCGGCAGTCTTTCAGGTCAAATACCTTGTCATACTTCCCGGCTTCGTGCAGCCCCAGGAAAACTTTCCCCTGTGCGGATGGCGGACTGTCGAACGAAAATTCCATCTTGTTGCGGTAGAAAAAAACATCGGGCGAAGGCACAACATCGATCCGTTCAATCGGCTCGATACCGGGGATATCTGCGAGGGCCGCCTTTACAAGATCGCCCTTCATCCGGCACTGGACATCGTATGGGACATCCTGCCACCGGCATCCACCACAGTATGAAAAATGTGGACACTCAGGTAAAATCCGCTCCACTTCCGGTGAAAGGATTGTTTCGCTTTTTACCCTGGCAGTATAGCGTCTAACTGAGAGTATCCGAACATCCACCGTGTCACCCGGCAAAGCGCCTTTCACACTCAGTTCACGTCCATCAGCTACCGCATGTCCGGTGCCATCAGTATTGAGACGGTCAATATGGACTCTTATAATGTCGTCGCGTTTCATAGCAATCAATTACCAAGTTATAATAAAAAAATAAAATTTAACCACAGATGGACACATATGAAAATATCAGAACCGTCCGTATAGTGGGCAATAGGAAAAACTTCCCCAGAAAAAAATGACTTTGCATGTGGAAATAAAGAAAAGAATACAGTCTGACTTCCTATTCCCGTATTAGTCTCTTCACTATTTCATATGAGAAATTTCAGGCACGTACTATTGAGATTATTTAATAATTATTTTGTTTTTTATCCTTGTTAATATGTGTTCATGCTTGGTTAATACATATTTTAAATCTTAAGCAAATGGGGATTGAGAATATTCTGCGGATCGAGTTCACGTTTCAGCGACAGGGCAATTTCGAGTTCGGCTCCGGTAAATAAACCTGAAATCCCTTCTTGCATTATAGTGTCCCATAACACTGGATGTTTTCCGCCAACCGACAACGATGTTTCCCGCAGGGCACGTATCACTTTATCATCCTTGCAGACGCAATGGAATCTGCCGATTGCCGGATGAACTATTACCGGCATGGTTTCGGAACAGGCGTGCATTTTCTCCATCAACACCGCGGAAGATGACGGCGGCACTGAAATGGTCAGAAAATCCTTACCGACCATGTTCTTAACCGCGTCCCGTCGTTTTATCATGAAAGTTTCGCGCTTTTCATCATGAATCTCATCAGCACCCGCTTCACCCAGTCTGTCGCGGGCGATATCGGCCGAACGCCTGACAATTTTTTCCATGCCCTCTATGCCCACAGCAGCAGTGACAATTCCGCCGAGCCCCTCCGGGGCAACGACCTCGAACATTGTCATGTTCTTCATCCCCGCCGCAAGCTTTTTTACCGCATTAACGGATTTCATGCCCGCTGGAAAACGTGCAGTTACTATCACACGCGATTCAGGGACAGGCTGCACCTTTATTGTGAGTTCAAATGCGATGGCAAACAGCCCCATCGTGCCTGCAAGAAATCTTGTGATGTCGTATCCTGTGACATTTTTAGCGGTTCTTCCCCCGCCGGTTAAAATGTCACCATTCGGTGAAACACAACGAACACCAATAACAGACTCGCGGAAAGCGCCATAACCTACAGCGGAAAGGCCGAAAGCTCCTGTCATGAAAGCGCCTCCCACTGTTGCAACATCACCGGAGGTAATGTCAAGCGGAACAAGAAAACCTTTGCGTTCAGCTTCCCTGACCACATCATCGACAACAGCTCCGGTTTGAGTAATTATAATAAAATCGCCAGAATTGATTTCTTTCACAGAAGACAGTGATGTTGTCGACACAACGACGCTCTTACCGGGAGGCTCCGGGGCAGGGAATGTTCCTCTGCCTTCGACGATTACCTTTACACCATCGGAACCGGCCTTACGAATTATTTCGGAGAGGTGATTTTCATTCGAGGGAATCAGAATCGGCGGGTCTGCGGCGCCAACCACATTTTCGGAGCCGATAATTGATTCAAATGCTGCTAACGACAGATCACTCATAGATGTTTCTCAAGTAAGGTTTAAACTCCTGTGGAAGTTTTTCTCCGTTTGGGGGAGCAAGCGTATCAAGATGTTGCGCATATTGGCTGTTCTCGAGAAAAACCGTATACGAAAACAAACAGTACCCCAATAAATCCATCTGGCGGATGAGAGAAATTTGATCAGCTGTTTTTTCCGGTGTTGTTAAATACGTTCCTATTCCACCGATGATTTTTTTTCTCTCAGCGCTTTTTAGATTCACACTCATTATTTCAAACAATTTTTCTGTCTCAGGAAAGTAGCTCATGGTAACCACAAAGTCAACAATTTCCTCGTTCAGCCAGCCGGTCCAGTTCTGCCCGAACTGGTAATAGGCTTCATCCGCATGAGGTTTAACTGCTGCGGAAAGGCGAACATTCTTATCAACCAGATTGATCCGCCTTCTTATGCTCCTGACCTGTTCATCAATCTGTCCGGCTTTGGACTCAATCCATTTGCCCAGATACATCAGAGCGGGATCGTACCGCCCATCACCCCATACAACCTTATGAGGATCCACTCCAAAACGTTCTAAATAGTCCTGGCGGATTTTCGGATGAAAATCATAATCCCGCCCTGGATATCGAACATAATCTAAATGTATACCGTCAACATTGTAAGTAACAAGAATCTCCGTTACAACGCGGGATAGATATCCTTTTACCTGTTCAAGACCGGGGGAAAGGTATCGGCCCTCCACATTTTCATTCCTGACATCCTCTATGGGACAGGTTGCCATGCTTTCCCCATCTTTGGAAACCATAAACCATTCAGGATGTTTGTTTAGCGGATGATCCGGATGCACAGGCGGCTTATCCGAAGACCATGTTAAATACATATTGAGCCACGCATGTACTTCTATGTTTTTGTCATGAGCAAGGGTAATAACCTCCTCAAGGGGATCAAAGGAATCGGGTATAGTTGAGAAATCATCGGGACCGGGAACGAAATAACTCTGATAGAAGGCGTCACCTCTCCCTCTTACCTGAACGAATAAAACATTAAAATTATGTTTATCCGCAAAGTTGACCAGTGTTTTAATTTTCTGTTGGGAAGTAATTGTATCACGCACTACCCATAAAGCCCGAACTTCGGGTTCGCAGAATGCCGTACCGTAATTACATAATACACACAACCCGAAAACAGTCAATATTGTTCTCATTGCTCTCCTGAAGTAACAAAAGGGTGCGGACTTATGTGCCCGGCACCCTTTATTGTTTTGCGTAAAATATGTAACCATCTAATATTCTTACTTGTCCTCTTTGCTTTGTTCATCACCGGACTCTTTTTCTTCCGGTTCGTCGGATTTAGCCTCTGCCTCTGCTGTTGCTTCCTTTTCAGCCCCGGCAGGTTTTGTTTCAATTACCTCAGGTTTCGAAGCCTTCTCTACCGGTATATCAGATATTTCTTCCGACTTTTCATCGGCTGTTTCGATGGATTCTTCTGCATCTTCAACTACAGCCGCTTCTACGGATTGAGTATCAGCCTCAACTGCTTCTTCCTTTTCAGCCCCGGCAGTTTTTGTTTCAATTACTTCAGGTTCCGAAGCCTTCTCTGCCGGTATATCAGATTTTTCTTCCGGCTTTTCATCGGCTGTTTCGATGGAATCTTCTACATCTTCAACTACAGCCGCTTCTCCGGATTGAGCCTCAGCAGTCTCAGGAGTTTCCTGCACAATTTTTTCTTCTTTTACAGGTTTCGCCTTTGCTTTCTTCGACTTGCCTTTTCTCAGAGTTTTCTTCTCACCCTCTTCCCCGACAAACTCGATGAGCGACATGCGAGAATTATCTCCGTGCCTGTAGCCAAGCTTTATAATCCTCGTATAGCCTCCGAATCGTGACAAATATCGAGGGCCTATCTCATCAAATAGCTTCTTTACCGCGAGAGAGTCTTTAAGACGGGAAAGAACAATGCGACGGGAGTGTAGGTCTCCTCGACGGGCGAATGTAATCATCCTCTCGATAAAAGGTCTGACTTCCTTCGCTTTGGCGTCCGTGGTACGGATACTTTCATGTTTAATAAGCGAAGACGCAAGATTAGCAAGCATTGCTATTCTGTGATCTTTACGTCTCGAAAGTTTACGGCCGGTTCTTGCGTGCCTCATCTATTACTTAACCCACCTTTCGATTATTGTTAACCTTTACCCGTTCAGCATCAAATTCAGTAACATTCATGTCAAACGATAAATTCATACTGTGGAGAACATCATTAAGCTCACTGAGCGACTTTCGTCCGAAGTTGCGGTATTTAAGCATTTCGGTCTCGTTCCTAGTGACTAAATCACGGATTTGTTTAATACCTGCCGCTTTCAGGCAGTTTGAAGATCTAACTGATAGTTCCATCTCATCAACCGGCATATCAAGCAATTGAGCGATACGTATTTTCTCTTCGTCAATGACTTCCTCTTGAACTTCTTCAAATTCTTCCTCAAAATTGATAAAGAGTTTCAAATGATCAGAGAGAACTTTTGCTGCATATGCCAGTGCATCGGCAGGTAAGATTGATTTGTTGGTCCAGATCTCGATAGTCAGTTTATCATAATCTGTTTTGTGTCCGACACGTGCGTTACCGACATTGTAATTCACCTTGCGTATGGGGCTGTAAATAGAATCAATCAGTATGGTATCTACTGCTTTTTCACCGCGGGTTTTTTCTTCAATAGGAATATATCCCCTGCCGTCATTAACAATAATGTCAGCTTCAAAACTTCCATCTGCATCGATTTCCGCTATATGATGTTTCGGATTCATAACCTCGAATCTTGAGTCCACTTCAAGGTCGCCGGCAGTTAATTTCTTCGGCCCTTTTACATTAAGCTTTATTTCAACCGGTTCATCTGCATGCAGTTTAACATTAATTTCCTTGAGGTTAAGAATTATCTCAGGAACATCCTCAACCACTCCCGGTATCGTTGAAAATTCGTGATGAATATTTTTAATACGTATTGAATCTATTGCAGCACCCTGGACAGTGGAAAGCAGTACTCTCCTGAGAGCATTCCCGAGCGTTATTCCGAATCCTCTCTCGAGAGGCTGAATATCAAATTTTCCATATCTATCCGTCTGTGTTGCTTCATCTACTTCCACGCTCTTGGGCATGTGAAGACTTTTCCATTTCATGAAATATATCACCCTTCGAAAAAGGTTATGGAAGCTAGTACTATTTCGAGTAGTACTCTATCACCATGTTCTCATTCAGTTCCACCGGTATATTCTCTCGAATAGGAATTGATACCAGCGTAAAACGTAAATCCGGTCTTGAAATTTCAAGATAGGGGTAGGTTTTATTAGCTGTTTTCCCAACAGCTTCACGTATCTGCGCATTTTTCTGCATTTTTTTATTGATTTGAATTTTCATACCGGGTTTCACCAGAAACGATGGAACATTAACTACTTTCCCATCAACCATGATATGTTTGTGGGTTACTATCTGCCGAGCCTCACGTATTGTATTTGTAAAACCGGCTCTATAAACCATATTGTCTAACCTTGTTTCGAGCATCTGGAGAAGATTCTCTCCGGCAACACCCGATCTGGACATAGCTTTACGCACATAATTACGGAATTGCTTTTCCAGAAGGCCATAAGTATATCGAAACCTTTGTTTTTCAAGCAGATGCTTTCCGTAGTCTGACATCTTCCGGCTCATCCGGCCACCGTGCTGTCCCGGTGGATTAGTGCGTTTTTCCATGATCCTGGCCGCCTTATCCGAAAGCGGTATACCGAGTCTTCGTGATTTTTTTACAACCGGACCCCTGTAACGTGCCATATAGTGTTGTCCTCCGTAACTTCTTTTGTGTTATACCCTGCGTCTTTTTGGGGGCCTGCAACCGTTATGAGGAATTGGAGTAACATCCCTTATAGCCGATATCTCAAGACCAGCTGCCTGCAAGGAACGTACCGCTGCTTCACGCCCCACACCGGGGCCTTTTACAGAAACT